>CANGRU010000085.1 GCA_947456315.1 Beijerinckiaceae bacterium
GCGCAATTTTCCCGAGAGCGTGCCGCCATCAAATATGGGCTGTGTCAGGCCTTGCGCCAAGGCGCCAGCCAAAGCGTCAGGCCGCAGCAGGTTTTTCAATGCACCACTTTGATAAGCGCCGGAGGCGGTGAGTGTGATGGTGGGCAAAAAGGCACGCCGTGCCGCTTCGCGATTGGCACGCTCGGCCACAAGGCGGGCTTCGGTGGCCGCAATATCGGGGCGGCGCACGAGGAGGTCGGCAGGCAGTCCGGGTTTGACCACGGGCACGCGTAAGCCTCGCAAACTGCCGCCTTGCAGATTGAGGCTTTCGGGCACTGCACCCGTCAGCACGCCGATCAGATTGCGGTTTTGCGCAATGGCTTGATCAAGGGCGGGGATGGAGGCGCGTTGTGCTGCCACCACACCCTCTTGCTGGGCGACATCGAGATCATTGGCGGTGCCGACAGAGGCGCGCGCCTGAATGGCTTGCAGCACCTGTTCGGCATTGCGCGTATTGTCCTGCGCAAAGCGGCGGCGATCTTGGGAGGCGAGCAATTGCAGATAGAGATTGGTCAGGCTCGCCGTGCTCGCCAGCGCCACTGTCTCGCGATCAAAACGCGCGGCGATCAGATCGGCCTGCGCGGTTTCGCTCATCAACCGGTTGCGGCCAAACAGATCGAGCATATAGGAGGCTGAAAGCCCCAGACTGAAACTATTGCTCGCGGTGCGCGTAAAGGGCGGGCTCGCCGAGCGCAGAGTGCCGGGTGAGAGATTGCGCGAGGCGTTTTGTACCCCGTTGATGTCGGGTAGCAGATCAGCGCCCGCCACTTGCGCCAGCCCCTCGGCTTGGCGGATGCGGGCTGCGGCAATCGCAATATCAAGATTGCTCTCGGCCGTGCTTTGCGCGAGGCGGCTCAGCTCCGCCGAGCCGAAACTTTGCGGCCAGCCGGCAATTTCGCTGGCTTCAGCATCCCGCGCCGAGGCGAAAGCGGGCGGCAGGTCCGGCACATCCCCCTGAAGAGGGGTGAAATCCGGCATGCAGGCGCCCAAGCACAGCACGGCCGACAGGGCCGCCAAACGGCGGGTCAGGGCGAGGCGGGCGGGCGTGAGGGTCATTCCTGTCCTGCGCAGGCCCGAGGGGTTTGGGCCATGATTCCAGTCTTGTTTTTACCCTTCCATCCCCCCTCACGCCACCATGTGAGGGACACTCTCGACAAGCTGTCCCGCTTTGCCTTAGAGCAAACGGGAGAAAAGGGGGCCTTTGGGCCCGGTAGCCCCAAAAAGGGTAAGAAATATGTCGTTGCTCGACTCGCTTGCGGAAATCCTTGGCCAGAAGAACGTCCTCACGGGTGAGGAGCTGGCGCCTTATTTGACCGACTGGCGCAATATGGCGACCGGCAAGGCGCAATGTGCGGTTCGGCCCGGCTCAACCGCCGAAGTGGCTGATGTGGTCAAAGCCTGTGCGGCAGCCGGTGTGCCGGTGGTAACCCAGAGTGGCAATACAAGTCTGGTCGGCGGCGCCACGCCCGATGACAAGGGCAATGCCGTTATTCTGCTGATGGGCCGCCTTAACAAAATCCGCGCGCTCGATGCCGACAATGCAACCATCACCGTGGACGCGGGCATGATATTGCAAAACTTGCAGGCGGCAGCCCGCGATGCGGGCTTTCTCTTCCCGCTGTCACTGGCCGCGGAAGGCTCCTGCATGATCGGTGGCAACCTTGCCACCAATGCCGGCGGCACGCAGGTGTTGCGCTATGGCAATATGCGCGATCTGACGCTGGGCCTCGAAGTGGTCTGTGCCGATGGCGAAATCTGGGATGGCCTGCGCGGCTTGCGCAAAGACAATACAGGTTATGATCTGCGCGATCTGTTTATCGGCAGCGAAGGCACGCTTGGCATTATCACCGCCGCAACACTGAAGCTCTTCCCCCAGCCTGCCGCCAAATGCACGGCCATGCTGGCTTTGTCATCGGTCGACAATGCGGTGGCTGTTTTGCGCCGCGCGCGCAAAGCCTTTGATACGGCGCTCACCGGCTATGAGCTGATGGCGGGCGTGTGCCTCGATATGGTGCATCAGTGCTTCCCGCAGCAGAAGTTGCCCTTCGCGGAAAAGCCGACTTGGTATGCGCTGCTCGAGATTTCGGATGCGGAAGGCGAAGAACATGCGCGTGCCATGTTCGAAGCCATGCTCGGCGAAAGCTTTGAGGCGGGCGAAATTGATGATGCCGTGATTGCCGAAAATCTGACGCAATCGAAAGACCTCTGGCATTTGCGCGAAAGCATTACGCTGGCTCAGGCGCAAGCCGTGAAGAGCATCAAGCATGATATTTCGGTGCCCGTGTCGAATATGGTCTCTTTCATTGAGAAGACCGATGCCGAATTGCAGGAAAAATTCCCGGGGCTGCTGAACATGACCTTCGGCCATCTGGGCGATGGCAATCTGCATTACAATGTCGGGTCGTCGGAGCGCTTCTCGGGTGAAGACCTGATGAAGAATTATGATGCCATCTACAATCTGGTGCATGACAATGCCCATGCCCATCAAGGCTCGATCAGTGCTGAGCATGGCATAGGCGCGTTCAAGATCGACGAGCTGCCGCGCTACAAGCAGGCGCGTGAGCTTGATCTGATGAAGCGCATCAAGGCGGCTTTTGATCCGCTGAATATTCTCAATCCCGGCAAAGTGCTGCGCTGATGGTTGTGGCGAGCAAAGCGCCGCGTATTCTCCTCGTCGAGGACGAAGACGCGCTGGCAACGCTCGTCACCTATAATCTGGAAGCGGAAGGGTTCATCGTCGAGCATGCGGCGCGGGGCGACGAGGCAGATTTGATGCTGCTCGAAAACCCGCCGGATCTGGCCATTCTGGACTGGATGCTGCCGGGCCTGTCAGGGATCGAGATCTGCCGCCGCTTGCGTGCGCGTGAGGCCACACAAACTTTGCCGGTCATCATGCTCACCGCGCGCGGTCAGGAAGATGAGCGCGTGCGAGGCCTCTCGACCGGCGCCGATGATTATGTGGTGAAGCCCTTTTCTGTGCCCGAACTGGTGGCGCGCATCCGTGCGCTGCTGCGCCGCGCGAGCCCGGAGCGCGTGGCTGATCAGCTGGTGGCGGGCGAGATCGTCCTGGACCGCGCTTCGCGCCGTGTGCATCGGGGTGCACGCGAGCTGGATCTGGGGGCGACCGAGTTTCGCCTGCTCGAACATCTCATGGAAAAGCCCGGGCGTGTCTACACACGCGCACAATTGCTGGATGCGGTTTGGGGGCAATCTGCCGAGATTGACGAGCGGACAGTCGACGTCCATGTCGGGCGCCTGCGCAAAGAACTGTCGCGTCCCAAACAGCAGGATCCGATCCGCACCGTGCGCGGGGCCGGCTACGGGTTTGACGAGAATTTTGGAAAGTAGCGCGCGCCCCGTGGACAAGTGAACGGGCGTGGTGGACAATCCTCCTCAATAAAAAATGGGGGAGGATAGGATGAACTTGCGTTCTCTGGGGCTCGGCGTGGCCTTTGTCTGCAGCACGGCTTTCGGAGCCCTTGCGCTCGAAGACGTGGAAACGATTGATCGTCTGGTCGCGCATGTCTCGACCGTGCCCGCCATTGCCGGAAAGCCGATTGATCTGTTCGTGCGCGAAAAAGTGCCGTATTCGATTTTCAAACGCGCCGATGGCAAGGCTTCTAATGGCAAAGTTGTCTTGATGGTACATGGCGGTTATTCGCCCTCGACGCTGGCCTTCGACGTGCCGTTCAAAAATTATTCCTGGATGAATTATCTGGCGCAGCGCGGCTATGATGTGTTTGCGATGGATATGACAGGCTATGGTCGCTCGGGCCATCCGATGATGGATGAGCCATGCAATCTGGACCCCAAGCAACAGGATTTGCTGGTTCCCAAAAACCTCCCTGCCAAATGCGAGCCGAAATATAAATTCGATCTGGTCAACAGCGACAGCGAAAGCGACGATATTGATCGCGTGGTTGATTTCATCCGCAAATTGCGCGGTGTGGACAAGATCGCTCTGATTGGCTGGTCGGGCGGTGGTATTCGCACCGGCACTTATGTGGGGCGCCATCCCGAAAAGATCGATAAATATGTGATCTTTGCCTCCTCCAATTATGACCGCAAAAATCCCTCTGCCAAACCATCGCTGCCCAAAGCTGGTGCGCCGATGACGATCCAGACGCGTGATGTGGGTATCGACAAGCGCTGGCTGGGGACATCGAAGTTTCCGCAAACCATTGAACCCGGCATGCCGGAAATGATCTGGGCGATGAATGTGAAGCATGATCCGCTGGGTGCAACATGGGGCACGGGCGGTTTGCGTGCACCCACGCGCACCTATTGGGGCTGGAATGCGGAAGGCGCGGCCAAAGTGAAGATCCCCACACTGATCATGGTCGGTGAGCAGGATGATCTGACGCGCTCCAACAATGACCTGTTTGCTGATCTGGGCACGCAGCACAAAGCCTTTATCGGCATTTCGCAAGCCACCCATTTCATGGTCTGGGAAAAGCAATCACGCGTTTTGCATGCAGCGTCTTTTGAATGGCTACAACGGCAAACCGTGAAGGGCCAGAAGACGGGTCGTTTCCGTGCCGATGAAAACGGCGTTGTGAAACCGGTGAAGTGACATGAGCCTGCCGCCGCTGGAAATCGCCGAACAGGGATATTTTTTCTGCGGCGGCAGCTATTTTGATGCACCGGACGGGCGTTTTATGTCCGGCCAGATGTATGTCGAATATCAAATCCCGCATCACCGCACGCAGGCTCTGCCCATCGTCATGTTTTCAGGCGGTGGCCAGAGTGGCTTGAATTATGCCGGCACGCCGGATGGTCGTCCCGGTTTCCGCGATTATTTTTTACGCGCAGGTTATGCGGTTTATCTGTGTGATCAGCCCTCGCGGGCGCGTTCACCCCATCAAGCCGAGACGGGGCGCTTGTCGCGCCATTCAACCGCACGCGTCGAGCAGCAGTTTACCGCGCCCGCGCGTTCAAAGCTCTGGCCGCAGGCACATTTGCACACGCAATGGCCGGGTGAGGGAATCGCTGGTGATCCTGTCTTTGATCAATATTATGCGCAAAGCTTTCCCTCTCTCGCGAGCTTTCCGCAGCAACAGGCGCTCAATCGTGATGCGGGCGCGGCATTGCTCGATCGCATTGGCGAGGCCATTCTCCTCACCCATTCGCAATCAGGCACGTTTGGCTGGCTGATTGCCGATGTGCGACCGGAAAAAGTGCGCGCCATTGTCGCGCTCGAACCTTCCGGCCCACCCGTGCATGATATGGTGGCCAAGGGCGCGCCCGATTGGTGTGAGGATGGTGCACGCACCAAGCCTTGTGGCCTGACTGCCGAGCCGCTCACCTATGATCCGCCTCTGCGTGAGGGTGAAACGCTGTCTTTTGTGCAACAGGACACAGCCGATGGCGAAGGCCTGATGCGCGGGTGGTTGCAGGCTGAACCCGCGCGCAAGCTATCGCATTTGCAATCTGTGCCCGTGCTCGTCGTGCAGGGCGAGGCATCTTATCACGCGCCTTATGATCACAATACGGTCGCCTATCTGCGCCAAGCTGGCGTACCGGTCGATTTCATACGTCTCGCCGACAAAGGCATTCATGGCAACGGCCATATGCTGATGCTGGAGAAGAACAATGGCGAGATCGCCAAAGTCGTGACCGACTGGCTCTCGCAAATCTAGAGTGCAAAGCCGTGCAGTGAGAGGGATGGCGTTGCTGCACAGACAGCTGCCTGTCCGTCACCAAAAGCACGAAACGCATGCAGCGTCCAGGCGCGGGCCGCGGTCTCATTGCCATCAATCGCGAGCAATTGCGCATCTTCATCGGCGCGCAACGTGACCTGATAGCGATGCAGGCCCCCTGCAATGCCTTCGCCTGTGGCTTTGAGGCAGGCTTCCTTGCGCGTCCAGGCGGCCAAAAAGGCTTGCGCACGTTGATCATCGGGCAGGGCGGTGAGCGCCTTTTCTTCAGCGGGCGCAAAATATTGTTCGACCAGTCGATCCAGTTGCCGCACGTGGCGGGCAAATTCGAGGTCAATGCCAATGGCCATGGGCGCCACGGCAATGAGGGCTTTGCCGCGTGCATGAGTCACATTGAACTGCGGGGCACCGGCCAGATCGAGAAAGGGTTTGCCTTGTGCCGCTGTCGCTAGCGGCAGATTGTTTGGCGTCCCGCCGACATATTTGGACAGGATCACCCGCAGGGCCGAGCGCGCGGCGACAAAATGGCTTTGCTTTTCAGCATGGCGCATGGCCTTTGCTTGCGCCTGCTCAGAGGCGCTCAGCATGGCATCGCGTGCCACATCCAGATCAATCTGCCAGATATGGGCGCCGTTGGCGTCCGGTAGCGACAGCTGGCCGTCCGGGCAGGGGGCGAAGGTGAGATCGAGTGTGGCCATGGCGTCTTTTATCACCAGCATGGCTGATCGGCCAAACCAGCCCTTTCGTAAATCAGGCGGCCATGGGACAAAGCGTTCTCAGGCTGGAGAGCATCGTGGCGCCTTGGACAGATTATAAGGGCAGACTTGTGCCGTTGAAGCTCGCGACATTTGTCGCGCTCTTCGGACCGGGCTTGTGGATCATCTGGCAATGGTCGCAGGATGATCTTGGCCCCAAGCCTGTCACCGAGGCGCTGCACCAGACGGGCACATGGTCCGTTCATCTGCTTTTGATCTCGCTGGCCATCACGCCCTTACGCATGATTGCCCATTGGCCGCGCCTGATTGATATCCGCCGCATGGTGGGCGTGGCTGCGTGCCTCTACCTCGTCATTCACTTCGGTCTTTATATTCTCGACCAGAAGGGCGACATGCTGCGCGTGGCGTCCGAAATTGCGCTGCGCTTTTATCTGACCATCGGTTTTGTAGCTTTGCTTGGCATGGTCGCGCTGGGTGTGACCTCGACCGATGGCTGGGTGCGTCGGTTGGGCTCCATGCGTTGGAACCAGCTGCATCGCACCATCTATTGGCTCACCGTGCTGGCCTTCATTCATGCCTTTTTGCAATCCA
>CANGRU010000086.1 GCA_947456315.1 Beijerinckiaceae bacterium
GAACGGCTTCAATCGGGCTCTTTTTACCACGTCAATTTACAAGTCCTTTTTGGCAGCTTGGCATATTGGCACATTCACGATCATTGACCAGACAAGCGAGCCTCTCGCTTCGGTCAAAGGCCATGCGCAATTTGCAAGCGTGCCGCAGGCCACATTGCGCCGCTATTTGCAGTCGCCCAATCCTCAGCCTTATTACAATGAGCAGGCCGTTCTGAGAATCGGTGGCGGGCTGTTTTTTGATGAAGTCAAAAAAGCCAAACAGCTTTTGACGAATAAAATTCGTAACAGTTTTGCATCGTCAGAGATCGGTCTGAACCCGCTCATGAACGATGTCGAGACCGTCGACGATGTCATCTGGTTGAAGCAAACCGGAAGCAATGACATGGCCGTCGTGGATCATGACGGACATGAAGTTGCCAGAGGAAAAGAGGGCTATCTCCGGATCCGCCTGCAGCCCTGGGACAATCACGAATATTTTCATGATCCGGTGGCTTCAGCAGCCGTTTTCCGGGACGGTTATTTTTATCCCGGCGACATAGCCATTATGCGCGAAGATGATCGCGTGCGAATTCTTGGCCGTGAGGCCGATATCATTGTCGTCAAAACCGACAAGTTTGTGACGGGCCCCTACGAGAGAAGTTTGCGCGACAAAATCGGTGCACGCAATGTGCGCATTATCGCCCAGCGCAATGTCATCGGACAGGATGAGCTGTTTATTGGCATTGAGGGAGACTGCATGCCGACCGAAGCAGCGTTCCGCTCCACTCTGCCTTTCATTCCTTTGTTCGAGCAAATCCACGTCTCGCTCTTTCCGGAATTCCCGACGTTCCCGAACGGAAAATTAGATCGCCTCCAATTGCGTCAATGGCTATTGGATCGGGCTTACAAGGCACGTTAAGGGATCGGAACAAAACGCCCCGCACAGACGTGCGCGGGGCGTTGCGGCAATGCACTCAGGGTGTCGCGCCTTTGCGCAGATATTCGAGAATATCTTTCGGCGTTCCATAGATTTTGTCGACCTGTTTCTGCACATCCGCGCCCGTCTCGCTATCAATGTCGAGGCCGGATTTCTGCGCTTCGGCGACGAGATCAGGATCTTTCATAACCGCATCAAAGGCTTTGCGCATCAAAGCTACGCGATCAGCCGCCACATCCGGTGGCAGGATGAAGGGGCGGCTGAGCGAGCCTTGTGACAGGAACGCACTGAGGGCGAGCTTTTGTTGCTCCGTTTTGGCGAAATCAATGGTCACCGGAACACCCGCCGCCTTGAGGGCTGGAATGGAGCGCGTGTCATGTTGGGCAATGACTTTGAAGTCGCCGTTGGGTGTCATCAATCCGGGATATTGCTGGCGCGCACTGGACCAGAAAATACCGCAGACACCCTGAATCTCGTTGCGCTGGAGCGCGAGGCTCAATTCATTCGAGCCCTTGTAACCGGCGATCATTTTGAATTTCACGCCGAGCACATATTTTTCCATGGTCGGATAATACCAGAGCGCAGAGCCCGGGCCGGAGCCGCCCACCACGAGCTCCTTGTCGAACAGCTCTTTGTAGCTTTGGACGGGCGCATCCTTGCGCACCACGCAGACCAGCGTGTCGGCATTGGCATTGCCCATATAATTGAACTTGCGCGGATCATATTTGGTGAGGTCTTCGCCTGCCATCAATGGATCAAAGAGGGCGGGGGCCGGCACGGCAGCAATGGCGGTGCCGTCTTTGGCAGCGACAGTGTAGAGATGGTGGGCTGCTGCCAGCGAGCCGGCGCCCGGCATGTTCTGCACCACTATGGTCGGGTTGCCCGGAATATGTTTTTGCAAATGACGCCCGATGAGGCGCGCATACAGATCAACACCGCCGCCTGCGGCAGAGCCCGCTATGATTGTGACATTCTTACCCTTGAGGAATGTGGCTGCATCCGACTGCGCTTGGGCTTGTAACGGAAATGTGGCGGCACCCAGTGCTAAACATGCGCCGATCATCTGTCGCATCATGATTGTTCTCCTCCATGTGAAGCGGCCTTTGCGGCTCTTCTTCTTGTTGAGTGTTGAAGGGCTTTTGCCCTTCAATGATGGTCGTGGGAATGAACCTGCAAAGCCTCAAGGAAGCGCGAGACCATATTATAGGCCGCAATGGTGGCGGTAAGTTCCACCATATGCTCGGCATCGTAGAAGCGGGCGACGGCATTATATATATCGTCCGGCACCTGGATTTTTTTGGTCATTGTGTCGCAATAGGCAAGCACGGCGCGTTGCTCGTCTGTGAAGCATGTGGCGGATTCCCAATCATGCAAAGCATCGACTTGTGCTTGAGAAAGCCCCTCGCGTAACGCAATGGGCGCGTGCTGATCAGCTTCATAGCTAGCGCCATTGATGAAGGCGACGCGCATGATCACCATTTCGCGGATGGCGCCATGCAATTTGCACTTCTGGCGAATGGCGGTGAGATAGGTCAGCCAGCCATCTGCCACAGGCGCACTGTTGAGCAGCATTTTATAGAGATGCAACAGCGAGCCACGTTCACGCACAATGCGCTCGGCAATGGTCTTGCGCTCGGGTGTATCGGGCTGCGCGTAGGGAATGCGGGCCATCGTCTTGTCTAACCTTTCACATGCGCATTGATGCGCGGCAAAACCTGTTCGGCCATGAGGATCATGGACTGGCGGCCCAGATCATAATCCGTCCAATCTTTGCCTGCATAGAGCAGCTTGCCGAATGGGCCCGTCTCTTCCTGGAAGGCGAGAATCTTGTCAGCCACTTCATCGGCTGTGCCGTAGATGATCAGCTTGTCGCAGACAAAATCGAGCGTCACTTCGTGATCAGGCTGGTCGCGATAGGTCTTGAACAATTCGAGACGGCCATTCTTGGCAAGCTTTGTGTAGAGCGACTTGTAATAGAAGTGATACGGGCCGTTCGGGTCTGTCGCATAGGCTTTGGCCGTCGCGCGATCTTTGGCCACGAATACGCTTTTGGCCACACGCCAATTGGCGGGATCTGCAGGGCGGCCTGCGCGCTCGCAACCCTCGACATATTTAGGCCAATGGCTTTTCACCCATTGCGGCATGAGGAAGTTGGCGGAGATCGGATCCCAGCCACGCGCAGCCGCTTCCGTCACGCCCTTTGAGAAGGGGGCGACAGCGGTGACAACAATGGGCGGATGCGGGCGCTGTAGCGGTTTGCCAACAAAGCCCTGTCCGATTTCGGGGAACAAGGTGCGCTCGGTTGTGATCTTCCAATGCTTGCCTTCGATATTGTAAGGCGGCTCACCTTCCCAGATCGCCAGCACAGCATTGATTGATTCAAGAAACATCTCGTTGCGGTTCTTGTCGAGGTTGCCGAAGATTTCCGCATCCGACAAAAGCCCGCCCGGTGAGATACCAAACAACAAGCGGCCATCCAGCAGATGGTCGAGCATGGCAACCTGTGCGGCAATGGCGGCCGGATGGGCATTGGGCATATTGACCGTGCCCGTGCCAAGCTTGATGCGCTTGGTGGCCTCGATCAATGTGGCCATGAAGATCATGCAAGAGGTGATGTTCTCGGCCTTGTCGGTCACATGTTCGCCGACATAGCCCTCCGTATAGCCAAGCTCGTCGGCCAGAATGAATGCCTCGCGATCTTCGCGTAGGCATTGGCGCCAATCCTTGCCAACGGGGTGGATCGGCATGGTGAAAAAACCAAGTTCCATTCTCAATACCCTCAGACGTTTTCAATGCGGCCGGACAGGGCCGAACGGGAAATGGCAGCAAAAGCACGCACATTGGCGCGCATTTCTTCGATGGTGACGGGATAGGCGGGGCCACCTTGGGCCGCGCGCGCAAAGGCATCAAGATTGTCGCGCACCGCCAGATGCGGCGGATCAAAACGCACCTGCGGCTCTTCATCACGCATGACGCGTGTCACATCCCAGCCGGTGGGTTGCTCGGGATGCGTGCGGTCGCGGATTTCCATCCACCCCTTCGAGCCATAAAGCGCAAAGCGTCCGGCAAATGGTGTGGTGAGAATGGCCGTGATGGAAGCGGTCATGCCGCCATCAAAACCCAGCGTTACCGACAATGTATCGCCATTGCCGAAATGTGTGGCGCGGGTCGACAGGCGGGCCCAGGTTTCTTTCGGCGTGCCGAAGAGCGAGATCGACAGATCAACCAGATGAATGCCAGTGGCAGAGAGCGGGCCAACAGGTGCATGTTCCGGTGACAGGCGCCAATTGTCGGCAGGAAGTTTCAGAAATTTGTCTTGGCTGAAATTGCCTTCGATTGCGAGCAAAGTGCCGAATTCGCCGCGCTGTGCGCGCTCGCGCATGTCGATGATGGCAGGCTCGAAGCGCCGCTCATGGCCAATGCCCAGCGTAACGCCGGCTTTGGCAATGGCTGCAAAAGCAGTTTCGGCTTCATCCGGGTCGGTGCACAGCGGCTTTTCGCAAAAGACATGTTTGCCGGCGGCAGCCGCAGCAATGATCTGCGCGGCATGCTGCTTGTGCGGGGTGCACAGAATGATGGCCTGCACGTCAGGATCGGCGAGCGCATCTTCAAAACGGGTGGCGACACGCAGGCCAAGCGCTTGTGCGCTGGCGCGCGCCTTTTCATCGGGGTCGATGCCCAGCACAGGTGTCATATGCGTGCTGGCGGACATGACACGGGCGAGCGTTTGTCCCCACCAGCCAAGTCCGATGATCGCCGCCTTCAACATGCCAACCCTCCCTGCATGGGCGGGCGATGCGCGCGTCAAGCGCGGCGCAGGCGTCCCGTGCCCTTTTCATCATCCCACGGGGGTGGGGCAAATATGTCAACCAGAAAATTGATAAACACCCGCAACCGCGGGGGCATGCGTTTGCTCTGTCGGAACACCACGGAGATGTCATAAGCATGGGTGCGCGTCTGCGGCATGATCTCGATGAGTGCGCCGGAATCGAGCAACGGCTGCGCGTAATAACGTCCCACTTGAATAATCCCGAGACCGCTGGCGGCGGCAGCAATCAAACCCTCGCCGCTGTTGAACGTCATGAAACCCGTCTCAGGAATATTGGCTTTGGGCGGCACATCCTTCAGCTGCCATTTGCGGATCTGGCCATTGCGCGGACGCCGATAGGTAATGCACTGGTGATGCACCAGATCTTCAGCCCGTGTCGGCATGCCTTTGGTCTCGATATAACGGGGCGAGGCGACCAGCACATAATCGACAGAGGCGAGCTTTCGCACGGTCAGGCGGGAGGAGGGGATATCGCCAACTTGTATTGCGGCATCGAGGTTTTCGCTCGCCAGGCCCGAGATAAAATCATCCAGAACCACCTCCACAGAGATCGCCGGATAGGCCGCTGTGAAGCGCGCCAGACGTGGCACAACCCACATGCGCCCCAGCGCTGAGGGCACGGCAAAGCGCAGCGAGCCGGATGGCGTTTTACCGCTTCGCGAGACAGCGAGCTCGGCCTGCTCAAGGTCTGCCACAATGCGCTTGCAGCGCTCATAGAACTCCAGCCCTTCGGGTGTCGGCGAGACGGACCGTGTGGTGCGGTTGAGCAAGCGCACCGAGAGCTTTTGCTCCAGCCGGATGATGGTCGCCGACACGGCCGATGTAGTCACGCCCATGGCCCGTGCGGTGGCTGAGAAGGAGCGTGTTTCGACCACATTCAGAAACATCAGCAAGCCATGCAGGCGGTCCATTGCGGCCTCTATTGTCAATTCTGGAGTTGAAACTCATTTGAGCACAGCATCGGGGACAAATCCACTCCCTTGGGTCTAGGCTCGGTCCATAAAGAAGAAGCCGAAAGGTGGGCCGGAGATTCCCGGCCGCAGGGAGGAGTGGCTCTGGCCTCGTGAAGAGGCCGGGCGTCTGTTCATCCCCGCCCGACGGCGGCAGACGCAGGAGCCGCTATGTCACTCGTCCTCAAAGGCGTGATGCAAAGTCCAATCACTCCGCTGAAGGAAGACTTCAGTCCGGATCTCCCGACCTTTGAAAAAATGGTCGACTTCCATGTGCGCACCGGCGCGACCGCCATTTCATGGCCGCACCACAAGGGTGAATCGCACAATCTGACGATTGCCGAGCGCAAGGCTTTTGCCGAAGTCGCCATCAAAACCGTCAACAAGCGCGTGCCGGTCTCGATCCATGTGTCCGCACTGGCGCTCGAGGACACATATGAGCTGGCGCGTCACGCGCAAGCAGCAGGTGCCGATGCGCTGATCGCCATCACGCCCTATTTCTGGAAATATCCGCTCGAGTCGATCTACAATCATTTCGTCAAACTCGGCACGACCTTTGACATGCCGTTGATTGCTTATAACTCCCCCGATTATCTCGACGGGATCGAGTTCACGGCTGAGCTGACCGAGCGTTTGCTGGAAAAGCTGCCCAATCTGATTGGCATGAAAGACGCGAGCTTCAACTCCGAGCGCTTTTTCGAGATCCTGCGCGTGGCTTTGCCCATGCGCCCAGATTTTGCGATGATTGCAGGTGTTGAATATCTGCTCCCCTCCGTCTGCTTGGGCGGCAAGGGCTCTTATTCGTCTGCTGGCGCCATCTGCCCCAATCTCGTCAACAATCTCTTTGCAGCTTGCGAAAGCGGCAATTGGAAGCTTGCGCGTGAGTTGCAATACAAACTCTCGCAACTCTGGCATTTGTTCCGCGATCAATATCCATCTTCGCTGAAGGGTGGCATGCAGATCATGGGGCGCAATGTCGGCCCGACGCGTGCGCCGCTGCCGACAGCAAGCCCGGAACGTATAAAACATATCGAGAAGACGCTCGCCGAACTCGGCATTCTCGACACCGAACCCCACGGCTGGTGAGCGGATAAGAAGGGGAACAGACAATGACAAAATTTCATTTCGGTCTCGTACACACGCCGCTCACACCGTTTGTGGATGGCAAGATTGATTTCGCAACCTTCGACAAGGCCATTGATTTTCACATCGCCAATGGCGCTGAAGGCTTGGCCATTCAAACCCATTCGGGTGAAAGCGTCAGTCTGC
>CANGRU010000087.1 GCA_947456315.1 Beijerinckiaceae bacterium
ATCGGTCTGACCAAGACTGCTGATCTGCCCGATGTGCCTTTGCTGATGGATCTCGCCAAGACGGAAGATGATCGCCTCGCGCTGAAGCTGGTCTCGGCGCCGCCGATGGTCGGGCGCCCAGTTTTCTCGACACCCAATGTGCCCGATGATCGCACCAAAGCTTTGCGTGATGCGTTTGATGCCACCATGAAAGACGCGGCTTTCCTCGAGGAAGCCAAAAAGACCGGACTGGATATCAACCCGATTTCTGGTGCGGAATTGCAGAAGGTTGTGGCTGATATTATCGACACGCCCAAGCCCGTGCGTGAACGCTTGGCCGCCATTCTCTCGCTGATTGATCGTGACAAGAAGTGACGATCCGCAGGATCGTCATTGCGAGGAGGCCGAAGGCCGATGCAGCAATCCAGAAGCTACATGTGAGGCCTTTCTGGATTGCTTCGCTTCGCTCGCAATGACGGTGATTGATAAGGAACAAAAAATGAAAAAGACTTTCGCCGCTCTTCTGTCAGCAACGCTTCTGTCAGCGCCAGCATTTGCCCAAGAGCCTGATTTCTACAAAGGCAAAACGGTTGATCTGTTCATCGGCTATGCGCCCGGTGGCGGCTATGACACTTATGCGCGATTGGTTGCCCGCTTCATGGGCAATTACATGCCCGGCAACCCGAATTTCGTTCCCAAAAATATGGCGGGCGGCGGTGGTCGCGTGGTTGCAGGCTATATTTTCAAAGTCGCACCCAAGGATGGCACTGCCATCGCCATGGCGGATCAGTCGCTCGTGCTGCAACAAGCGATTGGTGACACGACGATCCAGTTCGACATGAACAAATTTGTCTGGATCGGCAATCCGTCGGCAGACAACAACACCGCTGTGACCTGGCACACGACCGGCGTGAAGACCATTCAGGAGGCCACGCAAAAGGAAGTCATCGTCGGGGCCACAGGCCCCAATACATCGGCGCAATTGCCGCAGGTGATGAATGCGATCCTCGGCACAAAGTTCAAAATCGTGCAGGGCTATCCCGGTGGCAACGAGATGAATCTGGCCATGGAAAATGGCGAGATCGGTTCGCGCGGGTCCAATCCGTGGTCATCGTGGAAAGGCACCAAGCCTGATTGGATCAAGGACAAGAAGATCAACATTCTCGTGCAAATCGGCTTGACCAAAGCGGCTGACTTGCCGGATGTGCCGCTGCTGCTTGATCTGGCCAAGAATGATGATGATCGCGCTGTGCTGCGTTTGATTTCTGCGCCCGCCACCATTGGGCGCCCCCTGTTCGGCCCGCCAGATATGCCCGCCGCCCGTCTGGCTATTTTGCGTCAGGGCTTTGATGCCATGGTCAAGGACAAGGCGTTTCTGGAGGAAGCCGCGCGCGAGCGGCTTGATATCAATCCGGTGTCGGGCGCGGATCTTGCCAAAATCGTCGCCGATATTGTCGCCACACCCAAGCCCATTGCCGACAAGCTGGCAGCCATCATTGCCGAGCCCAAATAAAAGAGGATCATCATGACCAAGCTGTTTTATGCGCCGGGCTCTTGTGCTCTTGGCATTCACGTTTTGCTCGAAGAAATTGGCGCGCCGTTCGAATTGGTGAAGGTCAATCTCGCTGCGCGTGAGCAATTTTTGCCCGACTATGTGAAGATCAATCCGAAATCCAAAGTGCCGGCGCTGATGCGCGATGATGGCACGGTGCTCACCGAATGGCCGGCAATTGCCGCCTGGCTTGCGCTCAACAGCCCCGACAAGGGCTTGCTCTCTCTGGAGAAGGAGCAACTCGCGCGCACGCTCGAGGCCGTGGATTATGTCTGCGCCTCGCTGCACATGCAGGGGTTCACCCGCATCTGGAAGCCGGAAGCCTTTACCCCGACAGAAGCCGACAAGGCGGCGGTGAAAGCACGCGGTCAGGAGATCGTCGACAAGGGGCTGGTCTGGTTCGATGGCGAGCTGGCGGGCAAGGATTATCTGGGTGGCGCGCAAATGAGCATTGCCGATGCGGCGCTCTTCTATCTCGAGTTCTGGGTGGCGGAGCGGCTGAAACAGCCTTTGCCCGCCCATCTGGGCGCCCATTATGCGCGCATGAAGGCGCGCCCGGCCGTGGCCAAGGCGCTGGCCGACGAGGGGCTGATCTGAGAGCCCTTTTTCAGCAGCCTTCAGCTAGAACTAAAGTTGACTCTTCTCGCCCCTGAAGCGAGAAGAGGAGCCTCAAAAACGCAAAAAAACACAGCACGCAGGGAGACAAGATTATGCTGACAGATCGTCCAGAGGGTAAGGTCGACACCAAGGTTGGATTTGGCAGCGATGTCGCCGCGCAAATGCTGCGCCGCTTCGGGTTCAAATATATCAGCCTCAACCCCGGTGCGAGCTATCGCGGCCTGCACGATTCCCTCGTGAACCATCTGGGCAATGTCGACCCTTCGATGCTGCTGTGCCTGCATGAAGATCATGCCGTGGGTATTGCGCATGGCTATGCCAAGGCGACCGGCGAGCCGATGGCTTGCGTGCTGCATTCCAACGTCGGCCTGATGCATGGCTCGATGGCGCTCTACAATGCCTGGTGCGATCGCGCCCCGATGTTCGTGCTGGGTGCCACAGGCCCCGTCGATGCCGCGCTGCGTCGTCCATGGATCGACTGGATTCACACCTCTGCCGATCAGGCCGGTATCATCCGCGACTTCATCAAGTGGGATAACCAGCCCTCATCTCCTGATGCGCTGGTGGAAGCCATGGCGCGTGCCAATATCATCACGCGCTCGGAGCCCAAGGCACCGGTTTACATTTGCCTTGATGCAGGCTTGCAGGAATCGAGCCTTGAGAAGCAGCCGGAATGGCCCGATCTCTCGCGCTTGAAGGCGCCCGCACCTGCGCGCGCTGCCAAGGCTGATCTCGATGCAGCCGTGAAGCTGTTGAAAGATTCCAAGCGTCCCGTCGTCCTGCTCGGCAAGACCGATTGGAGCGATGCCGGCTGGCAGGCGCGCATCAAGCTCGTCGAGCGCCTCGGCGCTGTTGTCTTCACAGATCTGAAGAACCGCTCAAGCTTCCCGACCGACCACCCTTGCCATGTGGCAGCCCCGTTCAATCAGGTCGGCCGTGCGCCCAAGCGCATTGTTGATATTCTGGAACAGGCCGATGTCATTCTGGCCTTGGAATGGACCGATCTGGCGAGCGCTTTGCGCATCAAGAAAGATGGCAAGATCGGCGCCAAGGTCATCGCAACGGCGATGGATCAATATCTGCACAATGGCGCGCATGCCAATTATCAGGCGCTGCCGGAGTCCGATATTTTCATGGCGGCCTCATCCGACTCCGTCATTGATGATCTCGTGGCGGAACTCGGCGCTGGCAAAAAAGATTGCTGGCAGCAGCCGCAGCGCAAGGACGTCAAGATCGATCCGACGCGCGTGACGATGGACCAGTTGGCGGTCAGCCTGCGTTCGGCTTTTGAAGATCCCGACAAAGTGTCGCTCGCGGCCATCTGCCGTGGCTGGACGGCTGATCTGTGGCCCTTCCGTCATCCGCGCGCTTATCTGGGTAAAGACGGCGGCGGTGGTATTGGTTCGGGTCCGGCTCTTTCGGTGGGTGCGGCTGTCGGCAATCTCGACAAGGGTCTGCACACAGTGGCGATTCTGGGCGACGGCGATTTCGCCATGGGTGGCCATGCCATCTGGACGGCAGCCCGTCATCGCATTCCGTTGCTCGTGCTGATCAACAACAACCGCTCCTATTTCAACGACGAGCTGCATCAGGAAACGATTGCTGTGCGTCGTGAACGTCCGGCGCAGAACCGTTGGATCGGCCAGCGTATTGCCGACCCCGATCTCGACTTTGCGAAATTTGTCGAAGCGCAGGGCGCGGTCGGCATTGGCCCGATCAAGACACCGGCCGAGCTCGATGCCGCGATCAAGCGTGGTGTGGAGGTGTTGAAGAAGGGCGGCGTCTGCCTGATCGATGTCCACATCGAACCCGGCGAAGAGCGCGGCGCGGCTTCAACCGGTCACCGTAGCACCTGATATCCAAGAGGGGCGCTGCAAAGCGCCCCTTTTTGCACGCCGTCTTTGCGAGGAACCAAGCCATGCAGCGACTGACCATCAGCCTTGATGATGAATTTGCAGCCGCCATTGATGCATTCATGGAGCGGCAGGGCTATTCCAATCGCTCGGAAGCTGTGCGTGATCTCGTGCGTGATGCGTTGGTGCGCTCCGAGGGTGCCGGTCCTTCGACACATCGCTGTGTGGCGGCTGTCTCTTATGTCTATGATTATGACGGGCGCGATCTCGCCATGCGGCTCGACCGGGCACATCATGAAAATCATGATCTGACCATTTCGACCATGCGCACACGACTTGACCATCATCATTGCATGGAAGTGACGCTGTTGCGTGGCCATACAGACGCTGTGCGCAAACTCGCCGCGCAAACCATGGCGGAGCGCGGCGTGCATTTTGGTCAGGTCAATCTGGTGCCTATTCGGGATGGCGGCGATACGCATGCCCATGATGATGACGGTCACGCCCACAGCCATTCAACGCCCGCGCTGTAAGGCGCGCACACAAAAGAGAAGGAGAAGAGGTTGGAGCGCCATGTGATCATTCCGCTGATCGTGGCTTGCGCCCTCTTCATGCAAAATCTCGATTCCACGTCGCTGGCGACCGCTTTGCCGACCATTGCGGCCTCTTTCGGAGAATCGCCGCTGCGTCTGCATCTGGCGATCACCGCCTATTTGCTGGCGGTCGCTGCTTTTCTGCCGATGAGCGGCTGGGTGGCTGACAAATATGGCGCGCGTGTCATTTTCCGTTCTGCGATTGTGGTCTTTACCGTTTCATCGATGGCCTGCGGGCTGGCGCAGGATTTCAATCAATTGATCATGGCGCGTGTGGTGCAGGGCTTTGGTGGCGCGATGATGGTGCCGGTCGGGCGTCTCATTCTCGTGCGCTCGGTGTCCAAGGCAGAACTTGTGGGCGCGATGGCGGTGATGGGCGTGCCCTCGGTCATTGGCCCGATCATCGGCCCTTTGCTGGGTGGCATCATCACCACCTATTCGCATTGGCGCGGCATTTTCTGGATCAACGTTCCGGTCGGCATTCTCGGCTTTTTTCTGGCCGGAAAATATATCGAGGACATGCGCGAAGACGGCGTGAAGCCGTTTGACTGGATCGGCTTTGTTTTATCAGGCTGCGGCTTGGCTTCGACCGTATTTGGCCTCGACACGGCTTTCGCAAAACAAGATCCGGACGCTTTGGGACTGGGCCTGCTGGGCGTTGGTCTGATCATGCTGCTGCTTTACGTGTGGCATGCGCGGCGTGTGCCCAATCCGATTATGGATTTGAGTTTGATGCGGCTGCGGACCTTCCGTGTGAGCGTCACCGGCGGCTCGCTGTTCCGCTTGGGTGTGGGCGCCATGCCGTTTCTGTTGCCGCTCCTGATGCAAGAGGGGTTTGGCTATTCGCCCATTCAATCGGGCGCGCTGACCTTTTTGTCGGCAGTCGGGTCGCTTGGCATGCGCACGCTGTCGCGTCACATTTTGCGCCGCTTCGGTTATCGGCCTGTGCTTGTGTGGAATGGGCTGTTGGCCAGTCTGTCGATTGGCGCTTGCGCCTTCTTCACCGCTGATCTGCCCATCTGGATCATGATGGCCGTGATTTTCTTGGGCGGTGTTTCGCGCTCGCTCGCCTTTACCGCGATCAATTCGATCGCCTTTGCCGATGTCGAGCGCGCCGATATGAGCCATGCAACGAGCTTCTCGCAATTGGCCCAGCGTCTGTCGCTCACCATGGGGGTGGCAGTCTCGGCCATTATTCTGCACCAAGTGGCCGGCGAGGCGACGCGTCTGCCGGTCAGCGCCTTTGCAGTGGCCTTTGGGTTGATCGGTCTGGTTTCGGCAGGCTCGATCTTCAGCTTCCTGCGCCTGCCAGTGGAGGCGGGGGCCGTACTGGCCGGGCGCAAAGTTGAGCCCAAAAGCTGATTCGTCGAAGAGTATCGGCCTTATGCCCAAAACGGGCTTATTTGCCCAAAAAACTGGCAAATAAGGGTCAAGCTCTCGTTACGGAACAGCTGTGCTGTAGCTACTTAATGGCCAAGCTATAGATTTATTATAACTTTTTTTGCAAATTATGTAACTGTAAACGGCACATTTAAAAAACTTGAGCTATTCTTTGCCAGTCGCCGCCGGGCTGGGTTGCGTAACCATTGCCGCCCTCGGTTTAATTTTGATCTGGGAAGAGGCTCCAAGACATGAAGGCTTTTGACGAGAATTTTGAATCTGCGCGCCGCCATTTCGGCGTCGCTTTGATCGATCTGAACTATGCCGTGTCTGATCTGGCGCGGGACAGCGTATGTGACGAGATGGAAGTGGGTACGCATGCGGATCTGGAGCTGCTCCATCGGGAGATTGAGCGTTTGGCCGAGCTGTCGGCCTTCATAGATCGGCTGGCCGAGACGCGTCCGGGCGAAAATCCGGCCATTCTCCAGCAATGGTGGCCGGATTTTGTCCGCCAGCCCGTCGAGAATAGTGTTTCGAAATAAGGGCGCTTTGGCGAAAATCATTCGTCATTGACGCATCGGCTCCGGCAGGCGAAGGACATAGCGCGCTCATCCGAGATGGCGCGCTATTTTCATTTGAAGCCGGAGACGCATGCTATGAGCGATGACCTGTCTGTTCTTTTCTCTCCCGTGCGCATCGGGAGCCTTGATCTGCCCAACAGGATCGTCATGGCCCCGCTGACCCGCAATCGCGTCGAGCCCACAACGCTCGCGCCGCGCGCACTCAATGCCGAATATTATCGCCAGCGTGCCAGCGCCGGATTGATCATTACCGAGGCCACCCAGATCTCGCAGCAGGGTCAGGGCTATCTCAACACACCGGGCATTTATTCGGATGCGCAGGTGGACGGCTGGAAACTTGTCACACAGGCCGTGCATCAAGCAGGCGGGCGCATTGCTTTGCAGCTTTG
>CANGRU010000088.1 GCA_947456315.1 Beijerinckiaceae bacterium
GAATGATACGGAAGAGCGCCAGCGCTATCTCAATGCGCGCGAGACGATTGGCAAATTGCTCGAACTGCGCGCTGTGCCTGTGATCAACGAGAATGATACAGTGGCGACAACCGAAATCCGCTACGGTGACAATGACCGCTTGGCGGCGCGTGTCGCGACCATGGCGAGTGCGGATCTGCTGGTGCTGTTGTCTGACATTGACGGGCTCTATACGGCGCCCCCGCATGAAGATCCCGATGCCACATTGATCCCCGTTGTGCCGCGCATTTCGGCCGAGATCGAAGCTATGGCTGGCGGGGCCGCGAGCGAAATGTCGCGTGGTGGCATGCGCACCAAAATCGAAGCGGCGAAAATTGCTACAACCGGCGGCACCCATATGGTGATTGCCGATGGGCGCGTGACCAACCCTGTGAAGCGCATTGCCGAGGGCGGGCGCTGCACATGGTTCCTGACGCCCTCCAATCCGGTGACGGCACGCAAGAAATGGATCGCGGGTTCGCTCGAGCCGCGTGGCACAGTGCATATTGATGAGGGTGCAGCCAAAGCGCTGCTGACGGGCGCAAGCCTGTTGCCAGCCGGCGTGCTGCGGCTTGAAGGATCTTTTGCGCGTGGCGATTGCATCGTCATTCGCGATCCGCGCGGTGCCGAGATTGGTCGCGGGCTGGTCGCTTATGATGCGCTGGAGGCGGCTCGTATTGCCGGACGCAATTCCCGTGAGATCGAGGCTATTCTGGGCATGCCGGGCCAAGCCGAGATGATCCATCGCGATGATATGGCGCTGGGCAGCGAATAAAGTGACAGTCTGAATTTCCTCCTGTTAGATCGATACCATGACCAAGTCTGTTTCCCTGACCCAAGTGCAAGATGTGCCAGCCCTGATGGCGGCACTGGGCCTTGATGCGCGCAAAGCTGCACGGGCTGTGGCACTCAGCTCGCGCGAGGTGAAGGACAAGGCTCTGCGTGCGGCCGCTGTCGCCATGCGGGCGCGCGTGGGCGAGATCATCGCCGCCAATGCGCAAGATATGCAGGCGGCCCAAGAAGCTGGCGCCACCAAAGCCATGCTGGATCGTCTCTTGCTCGATCCTGCGCGCATTGAAGCCATGGCAAAAGGTGTGGAAGCGATTGCCGATTTGCCCGATCCTGTCGGCAAAGTGCTGGAAGTTTTCGAACGCCCGAATGGGTTGAAGATAGAGCGCGTGTCGACGCCGCTGGGCGTGATTGGCGTCATTTATGAAAGCCGTCCGAATGTGACCGCTGATGCGGGTGCGCTATGTCTGAAGGCTGGCAATGCCTGCATTCTGCGTGGCGGCTCAGACTCACTGCATTCGTCTGCCCTTATCCATGCGTGTCTCGTGCAAGGCCTGCGCGAAGCGGGTCTGCCGGAAGCGGCGATCTCGCGCGTGCCTGTGAAGGATCGTGCGGCAGTTGGTGAAATGCTCAAAGGTCTGGGCGGCACGCTCGATGTGATTGTCCCGCGCGGCGGCAAGAGCCTTGTCGCGCGTGTGCAGGATGAAGCGCGCGTGCCGGTCTTCGCGCATCTCGAGGGCATTGTGCATGTCTATATTCATGGCGCAGCCGATCTCGAAAAATCAAAGACCATTGTGCGCAACGCCAAACTGCGCCGCACCGGCATTTGCGGCGCAGCCGAGACGTTGCTGGTCGACAAGGCTGTTGCAGCCACGCATCTGGCACCTTTGGTCAAAATGCTGCTCGATGAAAAATGCGAAGTGCGCGGCGATGGCGCCACTCTGCAAGCGGATGCACGCGTTGTGCCGGTCAGCGAAGAAGACTGGAAACTCGAATATCTCGATTCCATCATTGCCTGCCGTGTTGTCAACGGGCTGGATGACGCGATCGATCACATCGAGACGCATGGTTCGCATCACACCGATTGCATCGTCACGGAAGACAAGGCAGCAGCCGAGCGCTTTCTGAGCGAGGTGGATTCGGCCATTGTCATGCACAATGCCTCCACCCAATTTGCCGATGGTGGCGAGTTTGGTTTTGGTGCGGAGATCGGCATTGCGACGGGCCGCATGCATGCGCGCGGGCCGGTCGGTCTCGCGCAATTGTGCTCGTTCAAATACCGCGTGCGCGGCAACGGCCAGACGCGTCCGTGAGCGATACGCCGCCGCGCCCCGCGCTGCGCAGCGCCAAGCCGCCGCGCTTTATCGCTGCTGAGGGAGGCCCGCGCTTGCCAGCGCTTCTGCCCCCGCACGGCAAAGGGATGCGCATCGGCCTGTTTGGCGGCTCGTTCAATCCGCCCCATGACGGCCATTTGCTGGTCAGTGAAATGGCTCTGTCACGGATGCGGCTCGACCGTGTATGGTGGATTGTCACACCGGGCAATCCGCTCAAGGACACGGCCGGGCTGCCGACTTTGGCCGAGCGCATGACGGCCGCGCGGCGGATGGGCGATCATCCGCAGATCGATATCACGGGTTTTGAAGCCGAGATTGGCACGCGCTACACATATGATACGATCTCCTATCTGATGCGGCGGTGTCCGGGCGTGGATTTTGTCTGGCTGATGGGAGCTGATAATCTGGCGCAATTCCATCGCTGGCAGCGCTGGCGCGATATTGCCCAGCTCGTGCCGTTGGCGGTCATTGATCGTCCGGGCTCAACATTGAAAGCGGTGCACAGCCGCGCCGGGCAATATCTGGCCCGTTATCGTTATGCCGAGAATGAGGCGCGGCTTTTGCCGCGAGCTTTGGCTCCGGCTTTTCTGTTCCTGCATGGCCGCCGGTCAGAGACCTCTTCGACGCAATTGCGTCGCTCAGGGATTGGCGTGCTTGCTCCCCGACCTGCGTCGATTGGCCAATCGTCGCTTTGAAAGAGAAGAGTTGAACAAAATGGCGAAGTCGCCCACATTACCTCCGCGCCGCGCGTCGCGTGGCACCAAGGAGAAACAGGCTCTGTCACCCACGGTCCAAGCCGGAGCAGATGAAAAACTGCCCCAACCGGTTCGTGTTCAGGCTGAACCCGATACCGGACATCTCGTTCGTAACATTCTCAACAGCCTCGATGATGCGAAGGCTGAGGATGTTCTGTCCATTGATCTTCACGGCAAAACGTCGGTCGCCGATGCGATGATCATCGCAACGGGCCGCTCGACGACCCATGTGAATGCGATTGCAGATCGCGTCTCCAAGGGTTGCAAGGAAGGTGGCTTTCCGTTGCCGCGCATCGAAGGCCTGCCCAATTGCGATTGGGTGCTGGTCGATGCGGGCGATGTCATCGTCCATCTGTTCCGTCCCGAAGTTCGCCAGTTCTACAATCTGGAGAAATTGTGGGGCGGAGATCGTCCGGCCGAGCAAAAGGCTGATCGCCGCGCTTGAGGCGCGGTGATCTTGAACGAGCCTCTTGCGCGTCCTCCTGTCGGCCATCGGGCGGTTGAAGACCGGCCCCGAGAGAGAAATTTGCGCCCGTTATCTTGAGCGAGCGCAAGCCTCTGCGCGCAGCGTAGGCCTGACAGGTGTGGAGATGCGCGAGGCCGATGAATCGCGCGCGCGCCGTCCCGAAGACCGCAAAGCAGAAGAGGCACGTCTTCTCACCACCAATATTCCCGCAGGTGCGCGCCTCATTGTGCTCGACGAGCGCGGCAAGACGATGGGCAGCGAGGCGTTTGCGGCCGATCTGGGCACTGCGCGTGACAGCGGCGCCCCTGCCTTTGTGCTTCTCATTGGCGGAGCGGACGGGATCGACCCCGAACTGCGCGCCAAAGCCTCACTGGTTCTGGCGTTCGGCGCGATGACCTGGCCCCACCAACTGGTGCGCATTATGGCAGCCGAGCAAATCTACCGCGCGATCACCATTCTTTCGGGTCATCCTTATCATCGTGTCTGATGTGCCTCGTTACAGCCACCTTTGCCATGCCTATGCTGGGTCCATGATTCGAAACAGCGCCAGTCTGGTTGTGATAGCTGCGGGCCTGTGGCTGCAGGCCGCGGCTGCGCCGGCCTTTGCGCAAACACCGGCCCGCGACCCCAAGGCTATCCAGAGCGAGCTGCGTGCGGTGGAAGAGCGTCGCCGTGCTTTGGAGACGGAGGCCGAGGCCATCCGCATGGATCGCACGCGGCTCAATGCTGCGCTGATCGAGACCGGGGCCAAAATGCGCCAGGCCCAGCTGCGCATGACCGAAATCGAAAAAAGGCTCGATCTGGCAACCGGCAGCGAAGAAGCGATCCGCGTTTCGTTGGAGAGCCGCCGCGCGGTGCTTGCCGAAGTGCTTGCGGTTTTGCAGCGGATGCGCCGCGGGATGCCGCCCGCGCTGCTGGCCTCGCCCGAAGATGCGCTGCAATCGGTGCGCACAGCCATGATGCTGGGTGCGGTTTTGCCGGAATTGCGCTCCGAAGCCCAAGCGCTGGCGGGCGACCTCAATGAGCTGGTCGAGCTGCGCAAAAACATCGCGCAAGAAAAAGAGCGGCTGGCAGCCGAGGCAGCAGCCTTTGCTCGCGATAATGAAAAGCTGCAAAGTCTGGTTGTCGCGCGCCAAGGGGCGCTCAAGGACAATGAGCAAAAACTTGCCGAGCAACGCCAGCGCCTGTCGGAGCTGGCCCTGCAATCGCCCGATGTCCGGGATCTGATCAGCCGCTCCGAGAGCGAGATTGCAGGATCCAGCCGTGCCGCCGAGGAGGCCAAGGCCGCCGATGCAGCCCGCGCGCGGGCCGGCACCCGAACGGCCGCTTTGCCGTTTGGTGATCCTGCACGACTGGCACCAAAGATTGCCTTCGCCGATGCCAAAGGTCTTTTGCCATTGCCGGTCTCGGGTAAAATCGTGAAGACATTTGGTGCGTCTGATGGATTGGGCGGGACCGAAAAAGGATTGTCGCTGGCGACCCGTCCGGGTGTCCCTGTGGCGGCGCCGTCCGATGGCTGGGTTGCCTTTTCGGGTCCCTACCGCACCTATGGTCAGCTTTTGATCCTCAATGCGGGCGGCGGCTATTATGTCGTTCTGGCTGGTATGGAACGTATCACTGTCGAAGTGGGACAATTTGTCTTAGCCGGCGAGCCGGTCGCCACCATGGGTGATGGCAGCGCCAGAACGGCACTTGCCACTGCACTTGCACTTGGCGCGGGCCAACCCATTCTCTATGTTGAATTCAGAAAAGACGGGGCGGCCATCGACCCGGGCCCATGGTGGGCAAAGGCCGAGCTGGAAAAGGTTCGCGGATAATGCGCAAGATTTCGCTTGTATTGCTCGGTGCTGTTTTGGGCGCGTCGACCGCGATTGTTGGCACGCAAACGCACCTCTTTATGACCGGCTCAGCCAATGCAGCCGTGTCCGACACCTATAAAACGCTCAACCTGTTTGGCGATGTCTTCGAGAAAATCCGCTCGGATTATGTCGAGAAGCCCAATGAGCAAAAGCTCATCGAGGCAGCGGTCTCGGGCATGCTCACGTCGCTTGATCCCCATTCCAGCTATATGGATGCCAAAAGCTTCCGCGACATGCAGGTGCAGACGCGTGGCGAATTCGGCGGGCTTGGCATTGAAGTCACGCAAGAAGACGGCATGGTGAAAGTTGTCACGCCGATCGATGACACGCCAGCCGCGCGCGCCGGCATTATGTCGGGCGATATTATTTCAGCCATTGATGGCGAGAGCGTGCAGGGCATGACGCTCAATCAGGCCGTCGACAAAATGCGCGGTCAAGTGAACACGGCTGTGAAGCTGACGATTTTGCGTGGCTCTGCACGCGAGTCCCAAGAGGTGTCCATCACTCGTGCGGTCATTCAGATCCGTTCGGTGCGCTTCCGTCAGGAAGGCGATGATGTCGGCTATATCCGCATCACGCAGTTCAATGAGCAGACCTATGATGGTGTGAAGACGGCGATCAGCAAATTCACATCCGACATCCAGAACGACAAGTTCAAAGGTTATATTCTTGATCTGCGCAACAATCCCGGCGGCCTGCTGGACCAGTCGATTGCTGTGTCCAATGCGTTCCTGAGCCATGGCGAGATTGTCTCCACCCGTGGCCGCAATGCGGATGAAACACAGCGCTACAATGCGCGTCCGAGTGATTTGTCGAAGGGAAAGCCGGTGATCGTGTTGATCAACGGTGGCTCGGCCTCGGCTTCGGAAATTGTCGCGGGTGCTTTGCAAGATCACAAGCGCGCCACGATTGTGGGCACGCGCTCCTTTGGCAAAGGCTCGGTGCAGACGATCATCCCGCTTGGTCAGGCCAATGGCGCGCTGCGTCTCACCACGGCGCGTTATTACACGCCGTCGGGTCGTTCCATTCAGGCCAAGGGCATTGATCCTGACATCCAGATTTTGCAGGACGTGCCCGATGAGTTGAAGGGCAAGGATGACACGAAGGGTGAAGCCTCGCTCAAAGGTCATTTGAAAAATGGCGAAGAAGAAAAGAGCGGCTCGCAGGCCTATGTGCCGCCGGACCCCAAGAACGACAAGCAGCTGAAGGCTGCGCTCGACATGCTGCGTGGCACTTATGTCAAAGCGCAGGCCAGTGAACCCGCCAAAGCGACAGAGCGGAGCGGCAAGTAAGATTTTGAGCATTCCGCTTTGCTCAGCATGACAATGTTTTACGAGCCCAACGACCGGTGATGATGATCGGACGTTGGGCTCTTTGATTCGATTTTAAAAAATGGCGTCTGGCTTATGCCGGTTTTCAAGCCGTTGAGATGTTGCAGATGAAGGTTGACGATCTCGACAAGCCACTGGGCTACGCACCGCCGTCACGCGCGCGCGGTGGTGCTCCCGAACGCGATGTTGCTTGGGGTGCTTGGGCGCTGGGCGGCATGGGTCTTTTGGCGGCGAGCCTTGTTGCCTTTGTTTATGTGACGGATGGCGCGTTACCCCCGGCACCCGTTCGTTTGGCCGCGCCACAGGAGCAGGCGACACCCCGCCGCATCGCTGTTTCCGATCGTCCCGTCTC
>CANGRU010000089.1 GCA_947456315.1 Beijerinckiaceae bacterium
GCTCTCAAAAGGCTTGTTGCGGTCACGCTGGATGAAAGCTCCATCGGTCGCGGCAATCCCGATCAGGAGCACGAGCGCGCCATTGCCATTTATGATCTGGTGGAATCCAACACATTTGGTGTGCCCGGCCATGATGGCGGGCCTTATGAATTGATGATCGCCCTGCATGACGCGAAGCTGGCTTTTGACATTCGTCAGACAGGTGGCGTGACGGTCATCACGCATATTCTGTCGCTGACGCCGTTTCGCCGCATCCTCAAAGATTATTTCATGGTCTGCGAAAGCTATTATGCGGCCATTCGCACAGCCACGCCGGCGCAAATTGAAGCCATCGATATGGGCCGTCGCGGCCTGCACAATGATGGCGCCAAACTTCTTGCAGAGCGACTGACGGGCAAAATCGATTGTGATTTTGACACGGCGCGTCGCCTCTTTACCCTTGTCACGGCCCTCCACTGGAAGGGCTAAGCGCCATGAAGAGCGCCATGCTGCAGGATGAGACAAGCTTTCCGGAGGCTGAGCGCAAGCGTCCGCAATCGGTGCTCTTTGCCTGTTCGATGAATGCCGTGCGCTCGCCCATGGCAGAGGCGCTGGCCAAACAATTGTTCGGTCGCGAAATCTATTTTGCCTCCGCAGGCGTGCGCGCCGGCGAGCTGGATGGTTTTGCCATTGCCGCTATGGATGAGCTGGGCATCGATATTTGTAAGCACAAGCCGCATACATTCGAAGATCTGGAAGACGCCAGCTTCGATGTGATCATCAGCCTGTCGCCGGAGGCCCATCACCGTGCGCTGGAATTTACACGCTCGCTCGCAGTCGAGGTGATCTATTGGCCAACCATTGACCCGACCGCTGTGCAGGGCACGCGCGAGACAATGCTGGAGGCTTATCGCAATGTGCGCGACGGTCTGCACAAGCGGATCAAGGATTATCTGGATTGGCGCCCGATGGGGCGGTTGTGAAGCTCTAGTCGAACATCCAGTTCGAGACGAAATAACCGATCGTCGCGCCTGCCGCTGTGACGCTCGCGCCCCAGCCCAGATCGACCAGCGTCATCGTCAGCGGCCAGTTTTTCAAGGTCGCATAATTGGTGAGGTCATAGGTGCCATAGGCCACCAGACCGAGCGCGCCGCCCAGAAGAGCGGTCTTGGCCCAGCTGCGCGCTTCCAGTCCCGGCATCACGGCAAACAGAACCATGCCCGCCGCATAGAGCGCGTAAAAGGCAAAGGCGACGCCCATATGGGGCTTGTCCAGCATCATCTCGCCCAGCTGGTCTTTGTAGAATTTGGTGGCAATGAAGGCCAGCCAGATAAAATCAATGGCTAGAAAGCCGATCAGTGTGGCCGCATAGGTCGCCAGAATACGCGTCATGGGGCTGTTCTCATCTGCATCTGCGGAATAGCTGCTGAGTTACGCCGTGCAGGGCTGTTTGGATCAGGCCGTCATTGCGAGCGAAGAGAAGCAATCCAGAAACACCCCGTGAGCCCTCTGGATTGCTTCGTCGCCTTCGGCTCCTCGCAATGACGGAGCCTGTGTCGCGCCTCACGCGTTGCCGCGATCCTCGCGGAACAGGCCGAGCTTTTCCTGCACCGGGCGATCCGAGAAGGAGAAGATGACGGCATCGCCATCGGCTTCATGCACGACCGGGTGCCAGCTGGGCACGACGAAAATATCCTGCGGCTTCCAGCTGAACGTCTTGTCACCGATTTTCGTGCGGCCTGTGCCTTCGACCACGGTGAAGACGGTGGCGTCCGTCGAGCGATAGCGGCTGGTGGCAAAACCCTTGGGCAGAAGCTGGATGAACGCACCAATGGTGGGCATGGCATGGTCGCCCGTTTCGGGATTGGTGTAGCGCATTTTCAATCCGTGGCAGGGATCAAATTCTTTCGTCTTGCGCATGATCTCCAAAGCCTCGCGCGTGCGCGCATAGGGATAGTTGAAGACAGGCGAGGTGAGGTTGCGCGTCTTCTGATCCACCGGCAACAGGTTCGCACCAAAGCGCGCCAGTGAATCACCTTCGGGGCGCAGGATCGGCTGTTCGTCTTCCGTCCAATGTTCCAGAAAGGATGCATCAAGCGCTGTCACCAGTGGCACATCCAATCCGTCGAGCCAGAAGATCGGTTCGGAGGATTCATTGCCATGGTCATGCCAGGAGTTCGATGGCGTGATGATGAAATCACCCACCGACATTTTGGTGCGCTCGCCATTCACGGCGGTGTGCGCGCCATTGCCTTGCAGAATGAAACGCAAAGCCGATTGGCTGTGGCGGTGCGCAGGCGCAATCTCGCCCGGCAGCACCAGCTGCACGCCGGCATAGAGCGACGTGGTGATGCTCGACTTGCCACGCAAGCCCGGATTTTCCAGCACAAGCACGCGGCGCTCGGCTTCCTTCGCGGTGATGAGACCGCCAGCCTCGATCATATAATCGCGGATCTCGTCGAACTTCCACAGAAAGGGCTGTGCGGCGGATTTGGGTTCGGGCGTGATGATGGAGGACAGCACCGTCCACAGCGGTGTCAGATTCTGCTTGTCGATCTTATCGTAGAAGGCGCGGCGCTGGGGTGTTTCGGCGGCTTCACTCATGATCGTTTCCTCTCCATTGGGTCCGCTGCTCGGGGGTGCTGGCGGTGGCTTGACGCCATTATTCCTCCGTATACTGTCAATTCTCACGGCGCCTGACAAGAGAGTCTCTTCTAGCCACTAGGAGTGCTGCGCTGCGGGAGGATACAAGAATGCGTCTGCATGGATTTTTCAGGTCCGGGGCTTCCTATCGTCTGCGCATTGCGCTGGCTTTGAAGGGGCTTCCCTTTGATCAGACCTCTTACATGCTGCGCCGTGGTGACCAGCGTCAGCCGGATTATCTCGAAAAAAACCCGCAAGGTCTCGTGCCCACGCTGGAGCTCGAAGACGGCACGTTGATGACGCAATCCTTGGCCATTCTTGAATGGCTCGAAGAGACGCATCCCGAGCCGGCCCTTTTGCCCAAAGATCCGATGGCGCGTGCGTGCGTGCGCGCTTTTGCGCTGGCCATTGCTTGCGATGTGCACCCCGTTCAAAACCTCGGCGTGCTCAATGCCGTCAAGGCGCTTGGCCACACAGATGCCGACGTCAATGATTGGGCGCGCCGCGTCAACCAGCAGGGACTGGACGCTTGCGAGAAAATGCTCTCAGGCACCAAGGGGCCGTTCTGTTTCGGTGACAAGCCGACACTCGCTGATATTTGCCTTATTCCCCAGCTCGCCAATGCGCGCCGCTTTGGCTGTGATTTTTCAAACTGGACGCGGTTGAACGAAGCGGAAGCTGCATGCAATGCACTGCCCGCTTTCCAATCGGCTTTGCCCGAGCGCCAGCCCGATGCCGAGTGAGGTCGACCTCATCGATCTTTTGCCGGAAGAAGCTTTGCGCGATGCCGCGCATGGCGGCATGGATGATGTCTATCTCAAACCCGGCCATCTGATCCGCCGTTTGCAGCAGATGGCCGTGTCTGTCTTTGCGCAGGAATGCGAAGGCTTTGATATTACGCCCGTGCAATATGCTGCCCTTGTCGCCTTGCGCGACAATCCGGGCATTGATGCGACCCGCATTGCAGCGCTCGTCGCCATTGATCGCTCGACCATGGGCAATGTGCTGGAGCGGCTGGAGGGCAAGGGTTTCATTGAGCGGCGCGCCAATCCGCAGGACAAGCGCGTGAAGCTGTTGAAACTCTCGCGCCGCGGCGCACGCTTGCTGGCTGATTGCGAGCCTTTTGTGCGGGCCGCCCAAGAACGCATGGTCGAGCCTCTCGATGCGGCCGAGCGGCTTCAATTTACCCAAATGATGCGGCGCATGATTGCGCGGCAAGAGAATGTCTGAGGGAGGTTTTTCATGGCGCAGGCAGATAGCAAACCTTTCATCATCGTCGGGGGCGGCATTGGCGGGCTCGGTACTGCGCTCGCGCTCGCGCAAAAAGGCTTTGCCGTTCACGTGTTGGAGCAGGCCGCCGAGTTCAAGGAAATTGGCGCAGGCATCCAGCTCGGCCCCAATGTTTTTACCCCGTTCAAGAAGCTGGGGCTTCGCGATCGCATCTTGCAGGATGTGGCAATCCCCACAGGTCTTGAAATGCGCGATGCGCTCAATGGCGAGCTCATCACGCGCATGCCTTTGGGTGAAGATCTGACGCGCCGCTTTGGCGATACCTATGCCGTCATCCATCGCGCGGATCTGCAAGGCATCATTCTGGAAGCCTGCCAGAAAATGAAAAACATCACGCTGGAAACGCAAGCCCGCGTGCTCGATTTCGAGGACAAGGGCGGCGAAGTCGTCGTCACCATGGAAGATGGCCGCACCATCACCGGCTGCGCGATGATTGGTGCCGATGGTCTGTGGTCCAAGACGCGCCAGAAGATTGTTGCCGATGGCAAGCCGCGTGTGTCGGGCCACATTGCCTATCGCGCTGTGTTGAAGCGCGAGGATGTGCCGGCCGATTTGTGGAATCCCGATGTCGTGCTGTGGGCCGGCCCGCGCACGCATCTGGTCCATTATCCGTTGCGCCGTGGTGAATTGTACAATCTCGTCGCTGTGTTCCATTCCGACCATTATTCGGAAGGGTGGGATCAGGCAGGCGATCCGGCTCTGCTGCACGCCCATTTCAAGGGGCAGGTGCCCCAGGTTCTGCGCATGCTGGAAAAGATCGACGTCTGGAAGATGTGGGTCTTGTGTGATCGCGAGCCGGTCAAGGATTGGTCCAAGGGCCGCGCCACATTGTTGGGCGATGCTGCCCATCCGATGCTGCAATATCTCGCGCAAGGTGCGTGTATGGCGCTCGAAGATGCGGTGTGTCTGGCTGAAAAAGTCGAATCCAAGCCGGATGATCTGCCAGCCGCGCTGCTCGATTATCAGAATGCGCGCTATTTGCGCACCTCGCGTGTGCAGCTCATGGCGCGTGTCTATGGCGAGGCCTATCACGCACGCGGGCCGATTGCCGAATTGCGCAACAACATGCTGCGCGCCCGCACACCCGAGCAGGCGATTGAAGGTATTGCCTGGTTGTATGGCGGGGGGTGATTTTTCCTCCCTCCCCCTTGAGGGGAGGGCGACTCTGCGCAGCAGAGCGGGGTGGGGGTCTCGTAACCTTTGTCGTTAGCTGGGTAATTCAGAGAAATAAAAAGGGCGGGGATCGCGCGACCCCCACCCCTAGCCCCTCCCCTCAAGGGGGAGGGGGGCTTGATTGCCCTTTACGCCATCAATCCGGCTTTGATCCGTGACGGCAAGAACGGCACATCGCGGAAGCGCACGCCGGTTGCATCCATCACCGCATTGGCGAGCGCTGCACCGGTCGGGCCTTGCGTGGCTTCGCCCGCGCCCAGAAACGGCATTCCGGGGCGATCAATCAGCTTGATGTCGATGGGCGGCACTTCCGAGAAGGTGAGGATCGGATAGGACGTCCAATCTTCACTGCGCACGCCCTTTTCATCAAAGCGCACGCCTTCTTTCAGCGTCCAGGACAGCGACTGGATGATGCCGCCTTCCAACTGGTTGGCCACACCATCATGCGAGACGATCTCGCCTGAATCATTGGCCGACGAGACGCGCTTCACGCGGATCGCACCTGTTGCCTTTTCGACTTCCACTTCCATGGCAACAGCCGTGTAAGTGGCCAGATTTTTGTAGCGAGCAAAGGCAATGCCGCGTCCCTTGCCGGGTGCTGATTTCCACTTGGCCCAGCCAAACATCTCGGCTGTCTTCTGCAACACCTCGCGCGCACGCGGGTCTTTCAGATAGCGCAGGCGATATTCCACCGGATCGGCTTTGGCGGCACGCGCCAGATCATCAATGAAGCTCTCGATGGCAAAGACATTGCTGTAAGCGCCAAGCCCGCGTGTGGAAGACGCACGCGCGGCCAGTTTCTCGACAAAATGCGTGCGCACATGGGTGCCCGCAAATTCATACAGCGGAATACCGTTGCGATCGGCCGCATAGTTCGGCGCGCCACCATTGACGGGGGTCGGCAAAGGATGGGCTTTTTCGAGCGTCTGGGCAGGCAACAGATTGCCGGCTTTGCCGCCTGGGCGTGTGCCATGCGAGGTCGACCAGATGGTGTGATCCCAATCGAGAATGTCACCCTTGTCATCAAGAGCGGCTTTCATGCGCACCACCATGGCCGAGCCATAGGGCTCCCATTTGTGCTCATCATTGCGTGACCATTGCACGCGCACGGGACGGCCCGTGACATAGCGCGCCAGAAGGGCGGCATCGGCTGCGGCATCATCCATGGCATTGTGGCCGTAGCAACCCGCGCCCTGCCAATGTTCGCACTGCACTTTGTCTTTCGGCAGATTGAGCATTTGCGCAATGGCGGCCGCCGTTTCAAACGGCGATTGCGTATGCGTCTGGATCAGCACGGAGCCATCGCCCGCGAAAGTCGCAATGGCAGTCGAGGGACCGATGGTGGCGTGCATGTGATAGGGGCGGCGATATTCCGCCTCGACCACTTTCTTGGCTTTGTCAGCGGCCGGATTGGCAACATCCTTGATGGTGATGAGTTTGGCGGGCTGGGCTTTGAGCCAGTCAAAGATGGTGTCGCTGGTGGGCACATCTTTGGGCATGTCCCACGTCGTCGCACGACGCAAAGCGTCGACCGCTGCAATGGCCTGTTCTTCACGCTCGGCAATGACGCCGAGGACTGAGCCATCCCGCACGACGCGCTTGACGCCCGGCATGGTTGCGACATCGCGATCAATCGACACAAGTTTCGCACCATAAGTGGGCGGGCGCAAAATGCGACCGTGCAACATGCCCTCGGGGCGCAAATCCTGAATGAAGATCAACGAGCCGGTGGCTTTGGAGGGAATGTCGAGGCGGCCGACTTTCTTGCCGATATAGCGGCGGTCTTTGGCCTCTTTCACTTTCACTGTGCC
>CANGRU010000090.1 GCA_947456315.1 Beijerinckiaceae bacterium
TCATGCAATTCGCGCAAACCCTTGTCGGTGATCGTGTCATCAATATTGGCAACCGCACGATAAGCGCCGTTCGACTGGGCAATCGCATCGAGTGCAACACGATTGTCGGTGCCATGCGCGGAGGCATTCACAATCACCGCGCGCTCAATGCCCAAAATGCCATGGAGTTTACGAAACGCCTCGAGCGGCGCATCGGGCGGCGTATACGTGCGGTCGGGCGCGTAAGGATATTTATCGCCCGGCCCAAAGATGTGGCAATGTGCATCGGTGGATTTCGGCGGTAGTTTGAACTTCGGTGTTTTGGTGTGCGGATCAGGGCCGGGAATGGTGGGCGTAAAGGTCACGTGCATCTGCTCCTTACAATCCGGCTTTGCCAGCCCCGCGCGTTTGCGCATCGGCGACCGCCAGTTCCAACTCATTGTTCATGCCGAGATCTGCCACCATAGCCGCAGCTTCGCGCATTTCAGCGCCACGGCGCACACCATGCTGGCGCACGCGGCCTGCCATATCGACTGACAGCTGGCGCCAATCGATCGACGGATAGCTCGCATCCAGTGAGCCGAACACTTCCTTTTCGACATTCCAGTCTTTGGCCGCTTTGGCGCAATCGACAATCAAGGCTTCAATGCCCTTGATCATGATCGAACGGCACAATTTCATCGCCGATGCGCGTCCATATTCGCTGGCCACGGGCGAGATATTCATGCCCAAAGAATTGAGCTTGGGTGCGAGCTCTTCAGCTTTCGGACCACCGCCCAGAATTTGCACTTTGATGCCGGGGCCCGGCACAGGTGCCATCACGGCACCTTCGACATAATGCGCACCTGTGGGGGCCACAATGCCGGCCGCCTCGCGCTTGGTGTTGGGCGCTGCTGAATTGACGTCGAGAAAATATTGTCCGGCCTTCAACCAAGTGGCGGCTTGGGTGGCGACCTCTTTTACCTTGTCTGCGGTGACCGCGCTGATGATGACATCAGCGCCCTCGCCTGCTTCAGCCGCACTCGCGCAAAGCCGGATGCCATCGCGTTCGGCAGCGGCAAGATGGGCTTGGCTGCGCGCTGCATCGGCAAAAAGAATATCAAAGGCCGTGATGCTGCTGGCCCCTTGGGCTTTCAGCTCGCGGGCAAAAATCTGGCCGACTTCGCCATAGCCGATGAGGGTTATGTTCATGATCTGCCGCCCTTTCCTGTGACGCCGTTGCGCGAACCGTAATTATTTGCCGCAAACCATGCAAGCTGGACGCTTGGGCCTTGCCTCGCCCGTCCCTGCCCTTAAAAATGCTTCACAAAATGTGGAGGACGATATGCGGCTTGCCATTCTCGACGATTACCAAAACCTCGCCTTGTCTTTTGCCGACTGGACAAAGGTGAAAGAGAAGATGGACATCACCGTCTTCACCCAGAACATTGCCAGTGTCGATGAGGCCGCCAAGACACTCGAACCCTTTGATGTGATCATCATGATGCGCGAGCGCATGCCGATCCGCCGCGATCTGATCGAGCGCCTGCCCAATCTGAAAATGATTCTCACCACAGGCGCGCAAAATCGCGGTTTGGATGTCGAAGCCTGTCACGCCCGCGGTGTGCTCGTCACCCATACCAGCAATATTCTGGCGCAAGCCACCACGCTTGAATTGACTTGGGCGCTCATTCTGGCAGCTGCACGCAATCTGCCGCATGAAGATCGCATCATCCGCGAAGGCGGCTGGCAAGACACGCTGGGCATGCGGCTCGTCAATCGCACGCTGGGCCTGTGCGGCTTTGGCAAACTGGGCACGGCTGTTGCCAAAATCGGTCAAGGCTTTGGCATGAAGACCATTGCCTGGAGCCAGAATCTCACACCAGAAAAAGCCGCAGCCGGTGGCGCTGAACTTGTCAGCAAAGACGAGCTCTTCGCCCGCTCGGATGTGCTCTCGGTTCATCTGGTATTGTCGGAGCGCACGACCAATCTGGTTGGTGCCAAAGAATTCGCGCTGATGAAATCTGATGCCATCTTCGTCAACACGTCACGTGGACCTATTGTCGATGAAGCCGCCTTGATCGACACGATGCAGCGCCGCGCCATTCGCCGCGCGGCCCTTGATGTGTTCAACATCGAACCTCTGCCCAAAGGTCATGCTCTGACCAAGCTCGACAATGTCGTCTTGAGCCCGCATCTGGGCTATGCGTCCGAAGACAATGTGCGCCAGTATTTTGTCGATGCCGTGGAAAATCTGGAAGCCTGGCTCGCCGGCAAACCGATCCGGGTTTTGTCGTAACACTGGCGCCACCCCGCCCCTCTCCCGCGTGCGGGAGAGGGTGCCTCGCAGCGCGAGGCGGGTGAGGGTGAGTGCAGCTGGACCGCCCTCATCCAGTTGCCTTCGGCAACCACCTTCTCCCGCGTGCGGGAGAAGGAAAAAGCCCTCACGCGTGTTCTTTTTCGCCCGTTTCAAGTGCTGCCAAAATGCTGGCCACCAGCGCACGCGCTGATTCAGCCGACATTTCAACCGCCACTTTGCGCGTCGTATCACCCGACATGAAATCAATCGACAAAGCGTGGTCGAGAGATGCATGGAACGGGTGATCGAAATAGACATGCGCGGCGGTGACATTGGACCATCCGCCAGCGCCCTTGGCCGATCCGAAAATTTCGGTTTTTTCGGTGATGTAAGAGCACATGGACGAAGCCCTTAAGCCAGATGTTTGCGATAGAAGGCGTAGACCTTCTGCCAGCCATCATTGGCCTGCTCGACACGATAGGCCGGACGCTCAGCAGCAAAGAACGCATGACCCGCGCCATCATAACGATGGAACTCATACTGCTTGCCGCAAGCTTTCAGCTTGGCTTCAAGCGTGTCGACCTGTGCGGGTGACGGGTTCTTGTCTTCATTGCCAAACAGACCCAGCAACGGCGCCTTCAATCCGTCTGTCAGATCAATCGGGGCCACCGGACGCAACGCTGTGAGTTGGGTCGGATCATCGACCACCACATTGCCACCCCAGCAATTGACGGCAGCATCCACGCCCTCAAGACGGCACGATGCGAGAAATGTGTGGCGACCACCCGAGCAGAAACCGATCATACCGACTTTGCCATTGGAGCCGGGCTGCGCACGCAAAAACGCCATCGCGCCTTTCACATCACCCACGACTTCATCATCGGAAACGCCACCAGCGGCACGCGCCTTTGCGGCGAGATCATCCGGCGTGCCGGGGCCGAGGCGGTGATAGAGATGGTGCGAAATGCAGGCAAAGCCCTGATGCGCCAGCTTGCGCACCGCTTCCATCGTCCAATCATCCCAACCGGGCATGTGATGGATCAGCACGACACCGGGAAACGGGCCCGGACCTGAGGGACGCGCATAATAAGCTTCAACTTTTTCGCCCTTATTGCCCGTGATGGTGACAATCTCAGCGATCATTCCGCGATAGGTCATTTTCTTGTTTCCTCCCGAAAATTCTCAAGGGCGATGCTTAAGAAAAAGGGAGAGAAAGTCAAAGGCTCTGGGCACCTTCAAACAAGGCCAATTGGGGAACCGTAGGTAGCTTGGGACGGGCATGCACAAGCGGGTTCCAATCCCGCGTCATGATGTAGGGCCGTGCCCATCTGAGGCCCCTTGTGAGGCGGGCGACATCCGCCAGTCGCAACGCCTGCCCGCGCCGCCCTTTGAGAATCCGCTCGACACTTTTCTCGCCCAGACCCGGCACCTGCAGAAGAAGTTTGCGCGGCGCCCGATTGACATCGACCGGCGTGACAACTGGCCCCTTCAACTTCTGCAACATGAACCAACCCCGCTTATTTGTTCATGTTTTGTTCTATCCTGAAACGAGCAAATTGTCAAGCTCACCCCTCCTCGCAATGACGACGTGTGCTCACCCCAGCGCGTCACGCTTGTACAATTGCGGGAAGAAACGGGCGCAGGCGATGGCCACGAGAATGGTGCCCACACCGCCCGCCACCACAGCAGGCACTGGCCCGACCAGCGCCGCCAGCGTACCGGATTCGAACTCGCCCAATTCATTCGAGCCGCCGATGAACAGCATATTGACCGCTGACACGCGCCCGCGCATTTCATCGGGTGTCTCGATCTGGATGAGCGTCGAGCGGATGAAGACGCTGACCATGTCGGAGGCGCCCAGCACAAACAGAAAACCCAGCGCGACATAAAAATTCGTCGACAGGCCAAAGCCGATCGTCGCCAAACCAAACAGCGCCACCACTTGGAACAGCCGCAAGCCCGCTTGTCGTTGCAGCGGATAATGCGCCAGCAGGATTGACGTGATGAAAGCCCCCACCGCAGGGGCCGAGCGCAACAGACCGAGCCCAAACGGATCAACCAGAAAAATATCCGCCGCATAAATGGGCAAAAGTGCCGTTGCACCACCCAGCAAGACAGCAAACAAATCGAGCGTGATCGCCCCCAGAATAATCGGCTTGGAGAAGATAAAGCGCAGGCCCGCCGTCATATATTCATAAGTCAGCTTGTCAGGACGGTTGGTGATGGGGCGCGGTGTCATCACAAAATAGGACACGAAACTCACACCAAAGCAGAGTGCCGTCACACCAAAGACAACATCCGGCCCCAGCGCATAGAGCAAACCGCCAATGGCCGGACCTGCAATGGTGGCTGTCTGATAGGCTGAAGAGCTGAGCGCAATCGCATTGCTCAACGTGTCACTGGGGACGAGGCTGGGAATGAACGCACCCCCCGCCGCACCCGAGAAAGCACGCGCCACACCGAAAACGACAATCAGCACATAAAGAAACGACACACTCACTGTCTCGGTCGCCGCGGCAATAAACAATGCCACCGCCGCCGAGGTCGACAGGAATGTGCACAGGGCCATAATTTTCTTGCGCGGAAACATATCCGCCACCTGTCCTGCGGGCAGCGCCAGCAGAAAATTCGGCAGGAAAATGCACAGCCCTACAAGCCCCAGCGCAAAAGCACTGCCGGTGAGGGAATAAACCAGCCAGCCGATCGCCACATCGACCATCTGCACAGCCAGCGCATTAAAGGTCCGGCCAATGTAAAAGGCGGTGAAATCGCGGTAACGGAAGGCAGCAAAGCCGCCAGAACTAGCCAAGGGAAACACCTGATCTCGTGCGGCGCACGCGCCTGAAGGGTCACAACTTCTCTATGCGGGGGGATTGTGTCAAATCAAGGCTCAGGTCAAGGCGCGACCATAGGGGCCGAGCGCCTGCAAAATGCGCCCCTCCAAAGTTTTCACAAACCGCATAATATCCCCATCAGGCGCATGGGCCTGACGGCCTGCAGGAAGCACGGCATAAAGCGTGCGCGTCAGTGCGGGGCGATCGATCTTGCGCCCCACCAATTTGCCCGAGCGCAATTCTTCTGCTGCCAGCGAATAAGGCATGATGCTCGCGCCCACACCGCGCGCGATCAGCGATTTCATCGAATTGATCGAATGGACTTCAAAGGCCACGCGCAATTTCAACGAGAGCCTTTGCGCTTCGGCTTCCACAATGGAGCGGATGAGTCCGCGCTCACCACCAATCACCAACTCGGCTTCCAACGCTTCTGCCAGCGAAATCGTCGGCTCATGGGGCGCATTTTCTGGTGCTGTCACAAAAACGAAATCTTCTTCCAGAATGGCTTGGCGTTCAAAGCCTGTGCGTGCGCCAATATTATAGGCAAGGATCACGTCGAGCTGGTTGCGCTCCAGCCCTTCAGCCAGAACATTGGAGCGCTCTTCCGACAGCGAGAGAAAGACGCCGGGCATTTCACGCCGCGCTTCCAGCAGCACATCCGCACCAATCAGCAGCATGATGGAGGGCGACAGACCCAGCACGATGGATTCTTTTTTGGCAGAGCCCAGAGATTGCACTTCGAGGCGGATGTCCTCGACCTCGCGCAGCACTTTTTTGGCGCGCTCATAGAGCAAGCGCCCTGCCTCGGTTGGCGAGACGCCGCGCGAATGGCGCAAAATGAGCGCCACATTCAGCTCTTTCTCAAGCTGGCGAATTTGTGCGCCAAGCGCTGGTTGAGCGAGATGCAATTGCTCGGCTGCCGCCGTCATATTGCCTGCTTCAATCACACGCTGAAAATAGGTGAGCTGCCGGAGATTGATCGTCGCCTCCATCGATGGAACAAAGTGATCCTATACGAAAAGGCGCCAAACGAGAAAAGGCGGCCCGAAGGCCGCCTTTGAACAGTCTAGAGCCGTTGTCCGGCTTTTCTTCTTTCTTGTGCTGCACCCGTTCGGGCTCCAGCCACACCGCTCCCCGTTTAGCCTGCGGTGTAATTGCCGTATTTGATGAGATTGGCCTTCTGGGCTTCGTTACGCGGCTCGAGCTTGAAGACGCGCGCAGCATTGCCACCCAGAATGTTGTGCTTGGCCTTTTCCGACAGGAAGGGCAGATCATAGATCGTGCTCGGCAAGTCGAAATCCCAATGCGGATAGTCGGACGCATACATGAGCTGCGTTTCGGCATTGATCATGCGGAAGGTGCATTCCAACGCTTCCATATCCTGTATTTCCATCGGCTGCGTCGAATAGAACATATCGCGCATATAGTCCGACGGCTTCTTCTTCAGGAGCGGTGCTTCCGACGGACGCATCATATATTCGTGGTCGAGGCGCTGCATCAGGAAGGGCACCCAGGCGAGGCCTGCTTCAATCCAGATCACGGGCAGCTTGGGGAAACGCTCGCCCATGCCGTTGATGACCCAGTTGGTGCAGTGAAGGATGTTGTAGAAAGAGAAGCCCAGCGCATGCACCGAGATGAAGCGGTTCAGGCCCTTGAACACCGGCTCACCCCAGTTGGGTCCAGAGTGAAAGGCCAGCGACAGGCCACGCTCCTCAATCGCGCGATAGACTTTCATCAGCGCATTGTCATGAACA
>CANGRU010000091.1 GCA_947456315.1 Beijerinckiaceae bacterium
AGACACGGCGCACATAAAGTTTGCCGCGACCTTTTCTGGCCGGCTCGAACAGGTCAAAGGGACGTGAGCCTGGAACAAACGCCAGCACACTATATTCTTGGCGACCTTCTGCACGCCAATGAATGGTAAGTGCCGGCTCATCGAACTGGCCTGCGAGGCCGCGGTAGAAATCGGCATATTCGTCTGGCGTGATGTCGCTCTTGGATCGTGTCCAGAGTGCCGATCCTTCGGCGGCGCGATGCGGTTCATCGCCCTCTTTTTCAATTACATCAACGGGAATGGCGATGGCGCTGGAATGTTCGCTGATGATGCGCGCCAAGCGACCCGGCTTTGCATAGTCGCGTCCTGCTTCATTAAGATGAAGCGTGACGCGTGTGCCGTGTGCTGGGGCTTCATCCAGTGAAAGCGGGCGTGTCAGGTAAGTGCCTTTGCCTTCCGATTCCCAGACATGGGCTTCTTGCGTGCCAGCTTTGCGGGTTTCCACGGTGACTTTGTCGGCAACCATAAAGGCGGAATAAAAGCCAATCCCGAACTGGCCGATCAGGTCGGTGCTTTTGGCTTTGTCTTCACCCTCGGCTTGCGCCAATTTGTCGAGAAACGCGCGCGTGCCGGAGCTCGCAATTGTGCCCAGTGCCGAGACAAGATCGTCATGGCTCATGCCAATGCCATTGTCGGCGATGGTGATGCGGCCGGCCTCCTCGTCAATCGAAATGCGGATGGCGAAGCCGCCCTCATCGGCAATCAGGCCCGGATGGGTCAGGGCCTCGTAGCGCAGCTTTTCACAGGCATCGGCAGCATTGGAGATGAGTTCGCGGATAAAAATATCGCGGTCGGAATAGATCGAATGCACCATCAGGTGCAGCAGGCGGGCGACATCTGCCTGGAAAGCGTGAGGGGTGCCCGTTGGTGCGCCGGAATTGTCGGTCATGGTCTCTTCTTGGCTCTTGTCCATGCGAGTTGGAATGCAGGCCCTCATATTGCGGTGGAGGGGGCGAGTTTCAAGGTCTTGTGCAGAAGAGCCGAAAGCGGGATCATTCGATTCGGAGGGTCTATGGACGATCAGAATTTCCCACCAGCTGACAGGCCGCAAAGCAGTGGCGCGCATTTGCGGCTGATCACGCCTGCGTCCTCATCGCCGCCCACGCCGCCAGCGCCTCCCGTGGTCTCTTTCAATCGCCATGAATTGGGGGTGATCCTCAACCTCTACGGGCGCAAAGTCGCGGCAGGCGAATGGCGTGATTATGCGATTGATTTTGATCGTCAGCGGGCGGTGTTTTCGATTTTCCGCCGCACGTCCGAAGTGCCGCTCTATCGCATCGAAAAAGATCCGCGATTGGCCCGCAAGCAGGGCGAATATGCCGTGGTTGCTGCGGGCGGGCTGGTGATGAAGCGAGGGTCTGATCTGGCCCGCGTCATTGCCGTCCTTGATAAGACAATTCGCCTCATCGGCGGGTGACCAGCTGGTCTCCAAAAACAAAAAGGCCCCGCATGTGCGGGGCCTTTCGTTATTTTGTCTTCAGTTCTTAGTCGTCGCGCTGACCAAGCAGCGAGAGGATGAACTGGAACATATTGATGAAGTTCAGATAGAGCGTCAGAGCACCCATGACTGATGCCTTGCCGACCATGTCGGTGCCGGCCACCAGATCATATTCTTCCTTCAGGCGCTGCGTGTCCCACGCCGTGAGGCCAGCAAAAATGCCGACACCCAAGAGCGAGATCACGAAGTTGAACGTGCCTGACTGGACGAAGATGTTGATCACGCTCGCGATCATCAGGCCAAAGAGACCCATGACCATGAACGAGCCCATGGCAGACAGGCTGCGCTTCGTTGTGTAGCCATAGACGCTCAAGGCGCCGAAGGCTGCGGTCGTGGCAAACAAGGCCTGAACGATGCTTTCAACCTTGAAGATGAAGCCGATCGAACCCATCGACAGACCCATCGTCGCCGAGAAGGCGAGGAATGTGCCCAGAAGAGCCGAATAGCTCATCCGCTCAAAGCGGAAGGACAGGAAGAAGACGAAGCCGATCGGCGCCAGCATCACCAGCCATTTCAGCGGTGACATATAGAGCGCCTGAACGACGGGGCTCGACTTGCCCATCATGAAAATCGACATGGCGACAAGGGCAGTGACGCCCAGCGCCAAGGTCATCAGGTTGTAGATGCCAAGCATGTATGAGCGCAGGCCCTGGTCGTACTCGACAGTGCCGGCCCGGGCTACGCCAGAGCCCCAAGGGAGCGAAGCGTTGCGGTCGAAGTCGGACATGGTTTCCTCTCAAGTCTAGCGCAGGTGGCTCCGCCGAACTCCGGTCAGACCCCTGCCTTGTGATAATATGGAATGGGTCTGTGTCGGTAACAAGGCCCATCAGGGTGGGCAGGGGTCAAATCTTGTCCCGGACGCCATGCTTGCGCCCTTGAACTGATCACAAATCAGAGAGTGCGCAGGTAGGACGCGGGTTTTTGTCCCAGAACCCGCCATGCGCCCAGCAAACCGAGCCCCACAGTGACCAGCAAGGCCAGACCAATGGCCCCAAGGGCCGGCCCCCAAAGCCACAGGAAACTGTCGAGCTTCATGACCTTGATCAGGACGAACCAGGCCGCCAGCGATCCTGCCACAAGTCCAAACAGCGCCGTGGCCAAGCCCAAGAGGGCGTATTCAATGACAAAGGCTTTCAGCAAGCGTCGTCTGGTCGCGCCCAACGTCTTCAGCACTACCGCATCATAAATGCGTCCGCGCTGACCCGCCGCCAGAGCGCCGGACAGGACAAGGATCGATGCGATCAGGGCAATGCCGGAGGCTCCGCGCACGGCAAAGGCCAATTGGTCCATCGCACTCGAGATGGCATCCAGCGCGTCTTTCACCCGCAGACTTGTGACGGTTGGAAAACGTGTTGCGACATCTTTCAACAATAGAAGCTCACGGTCACTGGCATTGCCGTTTGGAAAAGCCGCCGTCGCCAAAAAGGAATGCGGCGCACCCGCAAATGTATTGGGCGAAAACACGAATACGAAATTGATACCAAGCGAGCGCCAATTCACGCCGCGCAAATTGGCAATGCGCGCTGTGATGTTGCGCCCGCCGACATTGACTGTGACACTATCGCCGACTTTCAGATCAAGACCGCGCGCAACCTCCGCTTCCATCGAGACAAGCGGCGGGCCTTTGTAATCAACGGCCCACCAATCGCCGTCTTTGAGGACGGATCCATCTGGAAGTGTTTCTGAATAAGTGATGCCACGATCACCCTCCAGAACCCAAGCCGCACTTTCGGCGGCTTTTATTTCTGAGGCGAGGAGGCCATTCACCCGTACCACACGACCACGCATCATCGGCACGCGTTCAATTTTTGCATCCGGTGCTTGTTCTGCGAGGAAGGATCCGAATTCAGCAACCTGCGAATTTTGAATATCCATGAAGAAGAAGCTTGGCGTGCGCCCGGGTAATCCGCGCGTCAATTGATCGCGCAGATTGCCATCAATCAGCGACAGCGCGACAAGCAAAGTCAGGCCAAGCCCGAGCGACAAAACAACTGCAGAGGTCAACGAGCCGGGTCGATGAATATTGGCAATCGCCAATCGCCACTCGGTTGATTTTGGTCGAGGTGCACGGCGAGCCAATGCGACAATGCCGGATGAGACAAGGCGCAGAATGATAAACGCAATCAGCGTCGCGCCGCCATAAATGGCAGCCAGTTTCTGATCGGTGGCCAATGCGGCAATCGTTCCCATCAGTGTCAGTGCGGCCAAAGCTGTAAAGACGAGATAGCGCAGGCGGGGCCTGCGTGTGTCGCTTTCAACTTGATCACGAAACAGGCCCGACACAGGCACATCATGTGCGCGCCCGATAGGCACGAGCGAGAAAGCCAGTGCCGTCAGCAGGCCATAAAGAAATCCAGCGAGAATTTGCAGCGGATAAATATCCGGCGAAAACGGAAAGGGGATGATCGAACCCAATGTATTGGCCAACACGAAGGGGAGCGATAGACCCACAGCAAGGCCAATCATGATTCCGATCAGGGCAACCATGACAACTTGCACCAGAGCAACCTGAAACACATAGGAGCCTGTGGCGCCGAGAGATTTGAGCGTTGCCAGATCGGGCTTTTTCCGCTCGATAAAGGCATGCACTGCGCTGGCGACACCAACACCGCCGACAATCAAAGCGGTGAGGCCGACCAATGTCAGGAATTGCGTGAATCGATCGAGATTCTTTTCAAATTGCGGCGAGACATTGGAGCGTCCGCGTATTTGCCAACCTGCTTCCGGAAAGGTTTTCTCTGCCGCGGCTACAAATTGATCAACAGCTGTATCTTCCACCGGACTATCGGGACGCGGCGATGTCAGCAGCACACGATTGATCCAGCGCACCAATGATCCCGGCTGTATCAGGCCGCTGGCCTGCAAGGCGTCTTGGGAAAAGATGACGCGTGGACCAAAACCGATGCCACCTGCAAGCTTGTCGGGCTCTGAACGCAACAGCGCGCGCAGCGTGAAGGCTTGTTCGCCGATGAGCAGGCGGTCACCCAGTTTGATATCAAGTGTTGCTGCCAATGCCGGGTCGGCAATCAGGCCAAAAGTGTCGCCGCGTTTGGCGAGCGCATCATCCGTGGTCATCGCTGGTTCAATCACCAGCGTTCCGATGGATGGATAGGTTTTGTCGATAGCCTTGGCTTCAACGAGTGACGAGCGGCCATCCTCGCGCCGTGCCATGGCGCGCAGGTTTCCTGTTGTCGAGACGCGACCAGCGCGCTCCAGAAAGGCGCGCTCATCAGGCGACAATTGTCGATGGATCAGTGAGAAAGAGACATCACCGCCAAGGATGGTGCGGCTTTCGCGCGCCAACCCGTCTGACAGGCCATCAGAGACAGACCCAACACCGGTGATGGCAGCAACACCCAGCGCAATGCAGGCAAGAAAAATGCGAAAGCCTTGCAAGCCGCCTCGCAGATCACGCCAAGCCAGTCGCAATAACAAGGGCATGCGGCTCGCAGCACCAAGAGCCGTCATTGGGCAGGCTCCAGTGCACGCGGGTTTTCAATCACACCAGAGCGCAGCCGCACCTGACGATCACAAAGTGCCGCAAGACCGGCATCATGCGTGACCAGCACCAAAGTGGAGCCGCGTTCGCGCTTCAGTTTGAACATCAGATCAATGATGCTTTGGCCCGTGCTCTCATCAAGATTTCCGGTCGGCTCATCGGCCACCAGAATGGCGGGATCTGTTGCCACTGCACGCGCCAGCGCGACACGCTGCTGTTCGCCGCCCGAGAGCTGCGCGGGATAATGATCGCAGCGATCAGCCAGTCCCACCAGTTTGAGTTCGGCCCGTGCGCGGCCAAAAGGATCGGCGGCACCAGACAATTCCAGCGGGATGGCGACATTTTCCAAAGCCGTCATGGTCGGGATGAGGTGAAATGACTGGAAGACAATGCCGATGCGCGCCCCGCGAAAACGCGCCAAGGCATCTTCGTCCAGCGGTGCCAGATCCTGTCCATCCACAAGCACGGAGCCCGAATCAGGCCGCTCAAGTCCGGCCATGGTCATCAGTAGGGTCGACTTGCCGGAGCCCGAGGGACCAACAAGGCCGACGGCCTCGCCCTTGCCAATATCGAGTGAAATACCTTTCAGGATGTGGACACGGGCGGCCCCGCGCCCCAGACTTAGATGAACATCCCTTAAGGCAATGGCGGGTACCGGCATTCCAATGAACCTTCTGACCTGTCGACTTCAGCGCCTGCGCGCCCGTGTCCTCCAATATGGGGGCTTATGGGCGATAAGTCAGTTCCCCATGATCACAAAGCGCCTGCGGCTTCTTTTCGCGGTTCTCACCCTCTTTGCTGTTGTCACACCTGTGGCCGCCGGCTCGCCGATCCAGATGGTTGTTTTGGGCGATAGCCTCTCGGCGGGCTATCTGCTGCCCCAAGAGGCGGCTTTTCCCGCTGTGCTGGAGCGCGCCTTGCGGGCGCAGGGGCTTTCGGTCGATGTCGCCAATGCAGGCGTCTCGGGCGACACGTCACGCGGCGGGTTGGAGCGCCTCGACTGGGCTGTGCCCGATGGCACGCAAGCCGTTCTGCTGGAGCTTGGCGCCAATGACATGTTGCGCGGCATTGATCCGGCGCGCACGCGCGAAGCGCTGGATACGATCATCTCACGCCTGAAAGCACGCGGCGTGCGTGTTCTCTTGGCCGGTATGCTGGCCACGCCTTCGCTCGGCAAGGATTATGGTGATCGCTTCAATGCCATTTATCCCGAACTCGCCAAGACGCATGATATTCCGCTCTATCCATTTTTCTTGGCCGGCGTGACAGGTGATCGCACGCTCCATCTGGACGATGGCATGCATCCCAATCGCAAAGGCGTGGAGACCATCGTGCAAGCCATTTTACCGACAGTGAAAAGTTTCCTGTCCGGTTTGTGACCAAGTGAAGTCGCTTAGGAGTCGATATGCCGCGTCTGTTCACGGGATTTGAAATCCCCTCAACACTCGGCTTCGAATTATCCTTGAAGCGTGGCGGCTTGAATGGCGCACGCTGGATTGAGCCCGCGGATTATCACGTCACTTTGCGATTTATTGGCGATGTCGATCATGCCATGGCGCGTGACATCGATGGCCTGCTGACTGAAATGCAAAGCGCGCCGATTGATATCACACTCGATGGTTTGACGAGTTTTGGCGGTGACAAGCCGCGTATTCTGGCTGCGCGCGTGCGACCAACTTCTGCATTGTCAGATTTTCAAGCTGATCAGGAAAGACTGATGCGCCGCTTGGGTCTGCCTCCCGAAACACGCAAA
>CANGRU010000092.1 GCA_947456315.1 Beijerinckiaceae bacterium
CCTGCATCCGGCGTGCCGATCGGCTTGCCTTCATAGACAATCGTCGTCGCGCCATGCAGCAGCGGGCCGTAGACAATATAGGAGTGGCCGACCACCCAACCGACATCGGACGCTGACCAGAACACTTCACCCGGATTGATGCCGTAGAGATTTTTCATTGTCCAGGTGAGCGCAACCATATGCCCGCCATTGTCGCGCACAACACCTTTGGGAATACCCGTCGTGCCCGATGTGTAGAGAATATAGAGCGGGTCCGTTGCCTTCACCGTCACGCAATCTGCGCGCTTGCCAGCTTTCTTGTTGGCTTCGACAAGGCTCGTCCAGTCATAATCACGGCCCTCGATCATCTCGGCTTTCGCCTGCTCGCGCGCAAAGAGAATGACTTTCTCGGGCTTGGACGATGACAGGCTGATGGCTTCATCCAATAGCGGCTTATAGGCCACGACACGGCCGGGCTCGATGCCGCAAGATGTGGTGAGCACGAGTTTGGGCTTGGCATCATCAATGCGGGTGGCGAGTTCTTTCGCAGCAAATCCGCCAAAGACAACCGAATGAACAGCGCCGATGCGCGCACAGGCATACATGCCGATCAAGGCTTCCGGAATCATCGGCATATAGACGATGACGCGGTCCCCTTTCTGCACACCGAAATCCTGCAAGACGGCAGCGAGCGCGCTCACTTCATCGAGCACTTGTGCATAGGTGAGCTTGCGTTTGGTATTGGCGACAGGCGAGTCATAAATAATGGCTGTCTGGTCGGCACGGCCATTTTTCACATGGCGGTCGAGCACATTGTAGCAGGTGTTGCAGGTCGCATCGGGAAACCAGCGCCCATAGGGGCCTTGCGAGGCATCGAATATTTTTTTCGGAGCATCGATCCAGTCCACGGCTTTGGCGGCTTGCCCCCAAAAAGCGTCCGGGTCTTTCTGCCATGCGGCATAGACTTCGGGGTAAGAACTCATCGATCCCTCCTCGGGGTATTTCCATGCGCGGCTTGTCCCGCCTCATGGGGTCTTTCTTGCGCCCGAGCCGATGCAAAGCAATGTCTGGAAGATCGTCCCTTAGGCCTAGCCAAAAGGGCCAAGATGGTTGAAAGCTCATGCCACAATGATGGACGTAACCTTTTATCTGGCGGCAATCCCCGCCGTGCTGCTTCTGGGGCTCGCCAAAGGCGGTTTCTCGGGCCTTGGCATGGTGACTTTGCCACTCATGGCCCTGGTCGTGCCGCCTCTGCAGGGCGCAGCGATCATCATGCCCATTCTGATGGTGAAGGATTTCGTCTCGCTCTGGGCCTATCGCAAGACATGGGACCGCCGGATTCTGGCGCTTTATCTGCCCGGCACGATTGGCGGTCTCCTGACCGGCGCCGTGCTGGCGAGCTACGTCTCCAATGCCATGGTCGAATTGATGGTCGGGCTGATCGCCACGATCTTTGTCATCCTGCATTGGCTGCGCAAAGCGCCCGCCAAGGATGAGCCCCCGAAAACACCCCGCTTCGGTCCGGCCGTCTTCTGGGGGTTGCTGTCAGGCTTTACATCGTTCATCGCCAATACGGGCGGCGTGCCGTTTCAGGCTTACACAGTCCCGCTGCGTCTGCCCCCGATCGTCTATGCAGGCACATCAACGATGCTGTTCATCTGCATCAACTGGATCAAATTCGCACTGTTCGTCATGCTTGGCCAAGTCTCGCAGAGCAATCTCATGATCTCGGCGACACTTCTGCCCGTGGCAGTGGCGGCAACATTTCTGGGCGTGTGGCTGGTCAAGCGCATGGAAGCCAGCCGCTTTTACGGCATTGTCACGACAACAACCTTCATCCTCGGCCTCAAACTGATTTGGGACGGCGCACGGGATATGGGCTGGTTGTAAGCGGGAATGAACGCGCGTGCCTGCACACCCGCGCTCAATTTGCTGCCAACAATCGCTACAATGTCAGATGTTCAGTGGACCGTTTCCGGTCGCTGTTTCGCTCGCAGCTTTTCAATCTCATCACGCAACAGCAGCTTTTTACGCTTCAGCTCGGCCATGTGCAGAGCGTCTGTCGCAGGATGATGCTTGGCATCTTCAAGCTGCTTTTCCAGAGTCTTGTGGCGGCGTTCCAATTCGACGAGATGATTATGCAACGACATCCGGCAATTCCTTTTTGAGATTGCTGTCGACACCTCGAAGTCTGGCACGAAACCGGACACTTGCAAGCGGAAAGAATACCCGCAAAGCTGTCAAATATTCTTGAGCGGAGTGGGGGTTAAACCTTCCCTTTCGGCATATTCATCATCCGACCCGTCTTGCCATGGGCGGGCTGACCCGCGCATGATGAGACCCGAACGGCTGGGCGGGATTCGCGCCAGCCATGCAGGATCGCTCGGAAGTTCTGGCGCATGGCCAATAAATTGAGTGACGAAGACCGGGCCGCTTTCGAGGCCGAGGCCGCACGCCTGCGCGAAGAACATCGCGATCTCGATGCCGCCATTGATGCACTCGAGCTGGTGGGCAAGGGCGACCAGCTGCAAATTCAGCGGCTGAAGAAACGCAAACTCTTCCTGCGCGACCGGCTGGCCTTTCTCGACGACCAGCTGACCCCGGATATTATCGCATAAACGCCCTCCCCCTTGAGGGGAGGGACGACTCGGGCGTCAGCCCGAGCGGGGTGGGGGTCTTACAATTATGATCATCATGCACTGCGCTGTCTGTCTTGAGAGATGGCACAACCCCCACCCCTAACCCCTCCCCTCAAGGGGGAGGGGGACAAGGCGCCCCCACCCCCCAAAACTTGCCCTGAAGCCCGCCATCGTCTATCTGAGGCCGCTTCTTTCTCAAGGAGCCGAACGCCATGGCCCGCATTCCTGTCGCCATCATCATGGGCAGCCAGTCCGACTGGGCGACCATGCGCCATGCCGCCGACATGCTCGACAAGCTCGCCATCCCCTATGAGGCGCGCATCGTCTCGGCCCACCGCACACCAGACCGTCTCGTGACCTTCGCCAAGGGTGCTAAAGCCGCGGGCTTTCAGGTCATCATTGCAGGCGCAGGCGGCGCCGCTCATCTGCCCGGCATGACTGCTGCCATGACGGCGCTTCCCGTCTTCGGCGTGCCGGTGGAATCCAAGGCGCTGTCGGGGCAAGATTCACTTCTCTCCATCGTGCAAATGCCCGCCGGCATTCCGGTCGGCACTTTGGCGATTGGCAAAGCGGGTGCAGCCAATGCCGCCCTCTTGGCCGCCAGCGTGTTGGCACTTCATGATGAAGCGCTTGGCCAAAGGCTGGAACAATTCCGCGCCACACAGACCGCCGCTGTCGCTGAACATCCGACCGACGACGAAGCAACAAAATGAGCGGCGCACTGAAACCCGGCGACACAATCGGCATTCTGGGTTCAGGCCAGCTCGGGCGCATGATTGCGCTGGCTGCTGCACGCCTTGGTCTGCGCACGCATATTTATTGCCCCGAGTCCGGCCCCGCCTTCGACGTCTGCGCGCAACACACGCTTGCCGCTTATGATGATGAAAAAGCACTCGCTGCCTTTGCAGACAGCGTGCAGGTCGTGTCCTACGAGTTTGAAAATGTGCCTGCCAATACGGCAGCTTTTCTGGAAGCGCGCAAAGCTGTGCGCCCCGGCCCGCGCGCCTTGGCAATTACGCAGGACCGTTTCAGCGAGAAAAGCTTTCTGAACGATCTGGGGATTCCCACCGCGCCCTTCGCTGCCGTCGACAGCGTGGCCGATCTGGAACGCGCGGTGGCGAAACTGGGTCGCCCAAGCGTTTTGAAGACGCGCCGCTTCGGCTACGATGGCAAAGGCCAGACCATCATCCGCGAAGGCGATGATCTCGCACACGCGTTCAACAGTCTGGGCGGCGGTGCCTGTATTCTGGAAGGTTTCGTCTCATTCGCGCGCGAGATTTCAGTTATCGGTGCGCGCGGACTGGATGGATCTTTCGCCGCTTTTGATGTGTGCGAAAACGAACATGCCCATCACATTCTCTCACGCACCCTTGTGCCGGCGCACGCCGCACCCAAGACACAGACTGCCGCCATCGACATGGCGGGCAAAATTGCCGCTGCACTCGATTATGTGGGCGTGATCACGGTCGAGCTGTTTCTGGTGGAAGAGGCGGGATCCGAGCGCATCGTGGTCAATGAAATTGCGCCACGCGTGCACAATTCAGGACATTGGACGCTGGATGGGGCTGTCACCTCCCAGTTCGAGCAACATGTGCGCGCCATCTGCGGTTGGCCGCTGGGCTCGCCCGCCCGCCACGGGGCCATTGAAATGCATAATCTGATCGGGGCAGAGGCCGATGAATGGGCCGCCCTTCTGGGCCAGAAGGGTGTGGCGCTCCACCTCTACGGCAAGCATGAAGCCCGCGAAGGGCGCAAAATGGGGCATTGGACGCGGGTTTTACCCGAATAAAACCCTATTCAGGCGGATAAAGAGCACCCAATTCGATCAGCGCTTTTTCTAATGGGCTTCCGGACGGCAGTGTGCCCGACGGGCAATGCGCGCAAGGGCCTGTGCGCGGACGCGTCCCCAGCATGGAGCGGCGCCAGCGCGCAGCGGCGGCACTCGCATAAACCAGATAAATCGGCTCATCGGCACGCAACTGGCCGATGACATTATCCGCATGTTCGGGACGATCTCCGCGAATTTCACAACACGGCACAACACGGCCCGAGTGGCCGATCGTAAATCTCGAAAAAGGATAATGGCAGGCCTGCATGCGTGTTTGCGGCCCCGCAACATTCTCAACACTGCCGCCACGATTTGAACCATGGCGCCAATAATTGACGGCGCGAATTTCAATCTGAATGGAATTGTGGGGGATGCGCGCTGCGCAGATAGCCCCGGGTTGCAGGGTTCCGAGCTTCACGCCGCGTCCAACACGGCCGCACACTTCCGTCATCCGCTCAATGGCATAAGCATCGCTATAAATATCATCGGGCCGCATATGAATGGAGATATGCATGTAATTCAGACCAGCCGTCGCAAGCTGGTCCAGCAAATCAGCCGTGAGATAATCGCCATTGGTGTAGATCTGGATATTGGCATGGGGTAACGCCGCGCGGGTCTGGGCAATACGCGTCACGATAAAGGGGTCTGACAAGGGCTCGTTGTAATTGCTCAGAACGATGATGCCGCGAAAATCGATCTCCCTCAGGTCACCGATCACGCGATCAAACAAAGCATCATCCACCCGCTGGTTGGGGCCCAGACGGTCTCCAGCCACATTCGGGCAATACCCGCAGCGCCGATTGCAGTAAGAATGGGTCTCGAATTCAACGTAATGAACATTGGTCCGGAATAGCTGCCGGGCCCGATCCAGATCGGAAACGCCAGAAAAAGCGTCTTGGGTCAAAATCATAGAAACTCCATCAAAAACAACGCCGAATGACGGTACAGCCCAACCAAAAGGGGCTCACCATCCTCCAAATCGGGCGCCAACCGTCTAGAATCGGGCAGATTATAGGCTCAACCCTTAAAATGCCCCAAGACAGGGACCAAGCAGTTCCAAGGCGGCGCCATCAGCTCCAGAGCGGTGCAAATCTGGCCCCGACTGGCTGGACAGCCCCCCACCGTTCTGCTATTTCCGCCCCCACGTTGTGATGCCTCGCGCTTTTTAGCGGGCCGCATCCCATTTCCCGACTTCTCCGTTCGCCCTCGGGCAACGACCTATGACAGGATCTTCTGGTGCAAGTTCTCGTTCGCGACAACAATGTCGATCAGGCTCTCAAGGCTCTCAAGAAGAAGATGCAGCGCGAAGGCATCTTCCGTGAAATGAAGCTCCGCGGCCATTACGAGAAGCCGTCCGAGAAGCGCGCCCGTGAGTCGGCTGAAGCCGTCCGCCGCGCCCGCAAGCTCGCACGCAAGAAGATGCAGCGCGAAGGCCTGCTGCCGATGAAGCCGAAGCCTGTCATGGGCGCTCGCTAAGCTTCTGACCCATTTCTGAGTTTTTTTCGCGGCGCCTCCGGTTCATTCCGGGGGCGCCGTGATTTTTTAACCACTTGTCAGGCATCTTGTAGCCATCAACGGACATGAACGCGATTTGTCCGCAATTGGGATTTAGGCCAGCACGACTGCCTTGATCCACGGGTTGCACAAGACACAGGGCCTGACGATGACCACACACGCTTCTCCACACCACCTGCCCCGCAAAGGAGCGCAGCTCAGCGCCCTCGCAACAGCTGGCGTGCTGACCCTGCTGCTGGCCGCCTGCGGGCCTACAGGCCGCTCGATCAATGCGGCAGGCGTCGCGGAGCTGGAGCAACGCAGTGAGGCGAGCGAGACGAATATTGCCTCGCTCAACCAGGTGGTCGCTGCCAACCCGAATATGCCGGAGCCCTACAACACACGCGGCGCAGCCTTTGCGCGCGTCGGGCGTTTTCCCGAAGCCATTACGGATTTCTCGACCGCGATCAAAATCGATCCCAATAATGTGGCGGCCTACACCAATCGCGCGTTGGCCTATCGCCAGACCAATCGCAATGATGCCGCGCTTGCAGATTTCAACGCGGCCATCAGTGTCAATCCGCGCCATGCACCGGCCTTTCTGGGGCGCGCCAATCTCTATCGTGCGCAAGGTCTGCTGAGCGAAGCCATGGCCGATCTTGATGTCGCCATCCGCCTCAATCCGGAAGCGGCTCCCGCCTTTCACGCACGCGGGCTGATCTGGCAGCGCCAAGGCAATCATCCGCGCGCCATTACAGATTTCGACAATGCGATTGATCGTGATCCGTTTGCCTCAGCACC
>CANGRU010000093.1 GCA_947456315.1 Beijerinckiaceae bacterium
ACAATCGCGCCCACTGGCGAGATGACATCGTGGCACACGCGCGAGCACAGCAAAGCTGCGAGATCGAGAGGGTCGAGCGAGACAAGTGACATGCCGAAATCCGTGTCGTGATATGAGAAAACGCAGCGCCTATATTTTTGCGCAGTGCAACAAACAAGCGAATCACTTGGGCCATTCTGGCTGGCCTCAAGCCGTCTTAGCGCGCTCCCGCGCGCATTGAAAAGACGATGATGACAATTTGCCCTTGAGGGAGCGGCTTTTTGGGCGCAGGAAAAGGGCTATGGAAACGCCGGGATCCGATTCGCCCGAGGCGCGGCTGGCCCTCGCCTTCGCGCAGGCCGCAGTCTCTGCGGGCGCGTTGATCATGGACGTCTATCGTCGTGATTTCAAAATGCGGCTGAAGGCAGATGAAAGCCCGGTCTGCGAAGCCGACGAGCGTTCCGAAGAATTGATCCTGAAAGAGCTGGCCAAAGCCTGCCCCGGCGTGCCGGTGGTGGCGGAAGAATCCTGCGCCAAAGGCATTGTGCCGGAGTTCGGTGCGGATTTCTTGCTGGTCGACCCGTTGGATGGCACGCGTGAATTTGCCAGCCGCAATGGCGAGTTCACCGTCAATATCGCTTATGTGCGCAATGGTGAACCTGTGCTGGGCGCGCTTTATGCGCCTGCCTTCGGGCGGTTGTGGGTAGCCTCGGGCGCCGGGGCCTTCACCTGTGATGTCGCACCCGGCGAACGCGTGCTGCCATTGGCTGCCATGCGCGCTATTTCTGTGCGTGGGATTGATGGGCGTGCGCCCATTGCTGCGGTCAGTCGCTCGCACCGCAATCCGCAGACCGAGGCCTTGATGCATCGTCTGGGTGCCGACGAGATGCGCGAGGCGGGATCAGCGATGAAGTTCTGTCTGATTGCGGAGGGGCGCACGGACGTCTATCCGCGCATTGGTCCGACCATGGAATGGGATATTGCAGCCGGAGATGCCGTGTTACGGGCCGCAGGCGGCATTGTGACAACGCTCGATGGGACGCCCTTGCGCTATGGCCGCAAGGACAAGGGGTTTGCCTCGCCTGATTTCGTGGCTTTTGGTGACAAGACACTGGTGGCGCGGCTCAGCTGAACCTTGATGTCGGCAAGACATCCTTAACCATGTGTGCGCTAGTCTGACATTCCGGAAATTGCCCTTATTTTGCCACGTCGAAGCCTGAACATGTGCATGCTTCGGCGCTCGGTCGATGAGAGGACGTCATGACAATGAACGATAAATCCCGCCGCGAATTTTTGCTGGGTGGTGTGGCTCTGGCAGCCACCGGCCTTGGTGCCACCAGCGTGCTGGCGCAGCAGGGTCCTCCGCAGCGTTTCACGACCAATGAACTCGTCGACAATGGGCACAAGTTTTTTGGCTCGATGTCGCGCGGTCTGGCTCAGGTTGTCGAAGAAGCCACCAAGCGTTGGGGGCAGCCCAATGCCTATATTCTGGGACAGGAAGCCTCGGGCGCTTTCATCGCCGGTGCGCGCTATGGCGAAGGCCAGATGTATACGCGCAATGCCGGCCAACAGAAGATTTTCTGGCAGGGTCCATCAATCGGCTTTGATGCGGGCGCCGATGGTGCACGCACGATGATGCTTGTTTACAATCTGCCTTCCACCAGCGCGATATTCCGTCGTTTTGGTGGTGTCGATGGTTCGGCTTATTTCGTCGCGGGCTTTGGCTTTACGGCCTTGACGGCTGATGAAGTGATCGTTGTCCCGATCCGCGCAGGTGTGGGCGCACGTTTGGGCGTCAATCTCGGCTATCTGAAGTTCACGCAATCTTCGACCTGGAACCCCTTCTGATTTCAAACAGCGGTGGTTTGGTTTCCAGCGCGGTCGTCGGGATGTCTCGCGGCCGCGTTTTTATGTGATCAGCGCGGTAGGGGCAGGTGGCACTGGGACATATGAGGGAGATGGATCGCGACCCCGCCCAAGACAAAGCCAGCAGAGCCGGTCGCTGACCGATATTCCTTGCCCGAAGCGCCCGAGGGAGGCTATAGAAACCGCTCCCGCGCCAAACGCGGTCCGCGCTCCCTTCGTCTAGCGGTCTAGGACGTCGCCCTCTCACGGCGAAAACAGGGGTTCGAGTCCCCTAGGGAGCGCCAATTTCTGTTCATCGGCTGGTTTGGCAAATCTCGCGCAGTTTTGCTGTCACAAATAGCCGGGCTTTTTTGTCAGGGTCGACATTTTTGCTTCGATGTCGGGCCCGACTACTTTTTCTTTCCAGTCCTTCGGATCATATTCTTCGAACCCCACCGAGAGGGAAGCTTCAGAGCTCCCGAGCGTGCTCATAAACAGATCGACAATTTTGCGCGTCAATTCGCTTTTCTGTTCTTGTGTTTTTCCGGCGTAGAGTTTCACAACAATATGGGGCATGACGCCCTCCTTTTATTTCACAGCCATAATATCTTTGAGGCGCTCACCAATGCGGGGATCGGCATTGTAATCTTTTTCGAGCGCCTCGACGATCTTTTGCCCATCCGTGCCTGAAACGAAGTCATAATCGGACTTAATCATGTCGACGATCTGCTTGCGTGTCTCAGGATCATTCAGCGCTTCGCTCATGGCTTTGCGCATGGTCTCCACGACATCATTGGGTGTCTTGGGTGGCAACACGAAACTGTAATGCACAGCCATCGAGCCAACCACACTGCGGTAGGCGGCAAAATCTGCCGTTTTCTTGGCCTCCGGTTTCATCTGCTCAATGACTTCCACCATTGTGGGATATTCAGGCAGGGCCGGATTGCGGCGGAAGGAGCCGGTTGATGTCAGCTCTCCGCGTTGCAGAACGGAATCATACAGGCCTTCAGACCGAATGGAGTCGCGACGCGTCAAATAGGTGTTGTGGCTTGCGTTGGCGAGATTGGCTTCATCGCGTGACAGGGCGAGAATGGTTTCTGCTTGTCCCGGATAGCCGGTCACATAGCGATATTTCGCACCAATCATATCAAGGAAGAGGCGGTTGGCCGCATCCGTGGTTGAGCCCGTGCCAAGACTTGCCAGCACAAGCGGCTTGGCCGGATTGAGTAAATCCTTCGGCTCTTTATAGCCGATATCTTTGCGCGCGAGCAGGACTTGCGTGGCTGAAATCGCGCCGACCATGGCGAATTTAGACGGCTCATATTGAACGCCCTCGATCCGCATCAAGCCACTCGTGACCATGCCGAGCAAAACGCCGACAGTCAGACCATCTGGCTTGGCGACATTGTAAATATAGTTTGCAGCAATGACGCCAACCGCACCGGGTCTGTTTTCGAAAATAACGGTTGGTTTGCCGGGCAAAGCTTTGGCGATGTGCGGGCCGAAAACGCGTCCTGTCAGATCGGTCGGGCCACTGGGTGTCGAGGCGATGACAAACCGGATGGTTTTCCCTTCAAAAGACGTTTGTGCAGACGCAGAGCAATGTGCCGATAGAATAAGAGCCGAGGCAGTTGCCAGTGCAGAAAGAGACTTCATGTTCAGGTCCTTTCGATGATGGTCACGCCGTGCTGGCGGTCGGTAACATAGATGAGGCCGCGCTCATCAACGGTGACGTCATTGGATTGCACGCGCGTGCAGCCTTGCGGCACATCAGGCACGAAATAGGCCACTTCTTTCATGGACCGCGGGTTCGAAAAATCGATGATACGCACGCCATGTGCAAACCAGGCGACCGGAATCTGTGTGCCGGTGACAATTTCGCACAGCTGGTGGCATGCGGTTGCGAGAGGCTGCGGCGCATCATCAATGCCATCGACCTGGAATGTGCCGACCACGGCCGGATGTTCGATGTCGGTAATGTCGACGGCAGAGAGAAAAGCTGGCACGCCATTGGGCGGGCGGTAGACATCTTCATCAGCCACAAGCATGTAGCGGCGATCATTGATGGGGAAGGGGATCGGCAGCGCCGTATGTGTCGGGCAATGGAAGGGCGGTGTCCAATCAAGACCCGAAATACGTTGCGGCTTGGTGATGTCCTCGATGTCGAGAATGTGGAAGCCGGCTTGCCAATAACTCGTGTAAAGGCGATTGCCCAAACGCAGCGGGTGATGGCAGCGATGGGCTGTTTTTTCCCAATCTGGTTTTTCACCACCACCAATCCATTGTCCCGGCATCCACCAGCGCGAAACCTCAACCGGATTTGCAGGATCTTTCAGATCAAGGATGATCATAATATGCGCGAGATAGCCCTCGGCCGTTGAAGAGAGATAGGCGTAGCGATCATCAATATCGTAGCGATGAACGCCTTGGCCTTCCGTCTCCCAGCGCTTGATCAGTTTCGGATTGGACTTGTCAGACACGTCATAAATGCAAATGCCGCCTTTGAAACCAGGCGGCGGTTCATTCGGGTCGTTGAAGTTCAATTCCTGATTGACGATCATCAGATCGCCGCGCACGCGCACTTTGTGAGAATGCGTGCCGGGTTGCATACGCAATTGCGACAGGATTTTTGGGTTTGAAGGATCGCGCACATCGACAATCGTTGTGCCGAAAGGCGCACGCATATGGCCGATATAAGCGTAGCCATTCTGGACAATGATCTGTCCGCCGCCCGCGCAGTCGATCGTGCCGACCTGTTTCATTCCCGAGGCTTGCGCCATCTCTTTCCCCCCGATGTCTTCCGGCTTTTGCCTTGAATCGCACAAGAGGATCGCGCATTTAGGATATAAGCGATACTTGTTATTATGTTATTCTAATATTAGAAAATCTAAATGCTGTCAGATCACCACCTCAAGCTCCGCGATATTCGCTTTGTAGCTGCCGTCGCGGAGGCCGGAAGCATGGCCAAGGCGGCCATTGAGCTTGGCGTGACCCAGTCAGCTATTTCGCAAGTGATTGCGAGGTTGGAGGCTGACCTTGGTGTGCAGCTTTTTGATCGTAGTCAGCGTGGCGTCACTCCGACCGTCTATGGTGAGGCTCTGATCCGGCGGGGTCGGGCGGCGCTGGATGAGGTGCGCACAGGCCTTCAGGAAATAGCCTTTCTTAAAAGCGAAGGCATGGGGCTGATCCGGATCGGCTGTCCTGAAACTTTGGCAGCCTCCGTTCTGCCTTTGGCGATTGAGACATTCACCAAGCGTTTCCCGGCAGTCACCATTGAAGTCGAAACCTTCACGGGGGCTGAGGCAGCCGACAAACTGTCTGACCGCTCCATTGATCTGGTGCTTGCGCGAGATGGTCCGGGTTTGGCGGTTTTGTCGGCCTCCAGTGATTTCCAAGTCACCCGGCTGTTCGAGGACAAGCTCAGGATCGTTGTCGGCGCGCATAGCCGCTGGGCCATGCTGGCCGAGCCACGTCTGAATGATCTCGCAGACGCGCCGTGGATTATTCTGCCTTATGGCTGGGGAGAGGGCGTCTTGCCCGATGCTTTCGCGGCTGAGGGTCTGCCGGCACCCCACGCTGTCTTGAAGACATTCTCCATTCACCTGCGTTTGCACCTTGTCGCCACAGGTCAATATGTGACAGCGCTCCCGCATTCGGTTTTCCGGTTGCATGGCGAGCGCTTCGATTTGAAAGAATTGCCGATCGAACTCCCAGCGCTTCCCTACGGCGTTGCTCTGGTGACGCTCAAAAACCGGACACTGACCCGAAGCGTCGATCAGTTCATCCAATCAACGAATGAAATTTTCAAAGGCTGACGTAGCTCAACGTGCTTCTTTGTTGCAAAAAAACATAGGAAAAGAGACGGGCGCTCCCGCTTTCTTCGCAGCGCCATATATCGTCTTTAAGCCGCTTTAACGCAGAAATATCCATACAGATGGATCGGGATATTTTTGATTTTATATTCAATCTCTTCGACTGTCTTGAAGCGGATCTGGTATCCGGCAGACAGGATTGTGTCTTCAACAAGAGACAGCGGATCGAAGACATAGGGATAGAAGATCACCCGATCAGGAAAGTTGGCGGGCACGGGGCCGGGTCCATTATCTGACAGGCGTGATTGCTGGATACCGATGAGGCGCTCGCCGGTGTGGCTGAAGCCGGTTCGTGTGATGAACAAGTGGCGTGCGCCGACCGCGGTGAGCTGTCGAAGATGATGAATAGGGTCTGGCGTATATTGTAAGGCGCTGCTGGTGAAAACCAGATCGATCTCGCCCAGATCTTTGGCTGCTTCTTCAATGTCATGAAAAAAATTGAGACCATCCCCGGCAAGGATTTGGGCTTTTTGCGCCATGGCAGGAGTCTCGACGACATTCCAGCGTAGCGTGACATCGGTGCCAAGTGCTGTGCGCGCAATCGTGAAATGGTTTCCGCCGCCGCCACCAAAATCAAGCACATTGGCGTGGTTGCCACGCGTGGCAAGGCCTGCGCCGATCATGGTGCGCATTGCGTTGATGTCGAGCGTCGGGTTTGCTTTGAGGCGTTCACGCAGGATTTGGTTTTTGATGATCACCAGATCCGTGAGGTCCTGACCTTCATAATCATCATCCGGGCAATAGCCTTTCGCCTCAGCGTAAGTTGCAAAAGTGAATTGGCTGATATCGAGCGACATGTAAATGATCCGGCGTCAGAACGCGATTGTCTTATGTCAGGTTGAAATGTTTGGTCAGGATGTCGTCGAACCAGACAGCGCGGCTTTCCACCGAATGTTGCGCGACGGTTCGCCGGTGTCCGGCGCGCGCAATCTTGTCAGCTTGTTCTGTATGGGTGGCATAATAGCCGAGCAGGTCAACGAGTTGATCTTGGGATTTGAAGGTGAGGATCTCTGATCCA
>CANGRU010000094.1 GCA_947456315.1 Beijerinckiaceae bacterium
GCTGGGTGATTTGCCCAAGCCCGAGGTGCGCAAACTCGCGCATGAATTCGGCCTCACTGTTGCCGACAAGGCCGACAGTCAGGATATCTGTTTCGTGCCGTCGGGCAAATATACCGATGTGATTGAACGCCTGATCCCGGGCGCTGCAGAACCCGGCGACATCGTCCACATTGACGGGCGCGTGTTGGGCCACCACCATGGCGTCATCCATTACACGATCGGGCAACGCAAAGGTTTGGGGCTTGGCTCCAACACGGCGGCCAAGGGTGATCCGCTGTATGTGGTGAAACTTGATTCCGCCAATCGTCGCGTGATCGTTGGCCCGCGCTCTGCGTTGGCCACCCGCCTCGTGATGTTGCGTGATGTGAACTGGATCGGACCGGGGGCGATCGAAGATCTGCCTGCGGAGGGTCTCGAAGTGGCTGTGCGTCTGCGCTCCACACGACCCCCTGCTGCCGCGGTCTTGCGCCGCGCAGGCGACGAGATCGAAGTTGAACTGGCTGTGGGCGAAGATGGTGTGTCGCCCGGTCAGGCCTGCGTCTTTTACGAGGATGCCAGCTCGCGTGCGCGCGTGCTCGGCGGTGGCTTTATCAAACCGCAGCTCTAATGCGCGATACGCTTTCCACCATTTCCCACGCTGATGTGGCCAGCGCTTATGCGCGCTGGGCGCCGATCTATGATCTGGTCTTCACCGCCAATATGAGACCCGGACGGCGCGCCGGCGCAGCGGCCATCAATGCTCTGGCAAAAGATCGCGAAATATCCGTCCTGGATGTGGGTGTGGGCACAGGCCTCGAACTGCCCATGTTCTCGCCACAGGTGAAAATCACAGGCATCGATCTGTCCGAACCCATGCTGGCCGTCGCACGCAAGCGCGTGCAACGCGAGGAACTGGACAATATCGTCGCCCTGCAGACCATGGATGCCATGGCGCTGGAGTTTCCGGATGCGCATTTTGATGCGGTGATTGCGCCCTATGTGCTCACCGTCGTGCCCGACGCTCACCGCACGCTGGATGAAATGGCCCGCGTGGTGAAGCCGGGCGGCGAGATTGTGCTGGTAAATCACATTGGTGCCGAGAAGGGCCTTATGGCCGTTCTGGAAGCCTGGCTCGGACGGCGCGCCGCAGCCCTTGGCTGGCGGCCTGAATTCCCTTGGGCGATCATCGGCGACTGGCTGGCCAAGCGCGCCGATATTGCGCTCGTGGAGAGGCGCAAACTGGCGCCCTTCAACCTCTTCACCCTGATCCGGCTGGTGCGGCACTAACGGCTGCTTTTGCGCCCAGATAGGCGCGTCTTGCGCTTGACTTGGGGCCACCCGCCCCTCTATATCGCGGGCTTCCGGAACGCCTGTCTTGGCTTTCCCGGGGCGGGGTAGCTCAGTTGGTTAGAGCAGCGGAATCATAATCCGCGTGTCGGGGGTTCGAATCCCTCCCCCGCTACCAATGACCCCAAGAGATTTTCTGCGAAACGACCATTAGCTCATTTGCAGCGCCGCCCTCCCCTTGTAGAAAAATCACAAGATCTCGGGAGGACACCATCATGATTATCCGACGCCTCACTTTGGCCGGCCTTGCTCTGGCAGCACTTGCCAGCTCAGCCACAGCACAAACTTACCCCGATCGCCCGATCACCATGATCGTGCCTTTCGCAGCCGGTGGCGCATCAGATGTGATCGCGCGCATCATCGGTGAGCGCATGGGCCAAGCCCTTGGTCAGACAATTGTGAATGAGAATGTCGCAGGCGCAGGCGGCGTGATCGCGCTCAACCGTGTCGCGGCTGCACGCCCCGATGGCTATACGATCCTCATCGGCAATACTGGCACCAATGCAGCCTCGTATGTGCTCACTCCAGATGTAAAGTTCACACCAGACTCCTTCTCGCCTGTGGGTTTGATTGCCAAAACAGCGCCTGTGCTAGCAGTGAAAAATGATTTTCCTGCCAAAACGCTTGCCGAATTTGTTGCCTATGCCAAAGCCAATCCTGGCAAAATCAATCTGGCGCATGCGGGGGTTGGCTCATCCAATTATCTGATTTGCAAGAATTTCGTTGCTGCCGCCAAAGTCGAAGTGACGTTGATGAGCTATCGCGGCGCTGGCCCTGCTCTAAATGATTTGCTGGGCGGCCATGTCGATGGCGTGTGCGACAATGCTGCATCCATCGCGCCCTCCATCCAAGCCGAGCGCGTCAATGGTCTGGCGGTTGCAGCCGCCAAGCGGCTTGAAATCCTGCCCAACCTGCCAACATCAGCAGAAGGTGGCTTGCCGGAGTTTCTGGCCGAAGGCTGGAATGCGATCTTCACACCCGCCAATGCGCCAGCCGAAGTGACCTCGCGCCTCAATGCGGCCTTGCGCACATCCATTGCCGACCCCGCCGTGCGCAAGCGGTTTAACGATCTGGGTTCAACGCCTGCTGATGATGCAGAAATGACAGCGGCCCATGTGCGCAAAGTCGTGGACGCTGATATCGCCCGCTATAAGGTGACTTTAGCGATCAAGGATTGAGACAAAAAAGGCGGGGTGAAAACCCCGCCTTTGTCACACACTCAATCATTCAGACCTGCTGGCTCCAGGGCGCCGCCGTGCCTGCAAACAGCGACACAAGCCGCCCTGCCCCATCGACTTCGATCTCTTCGGCTATCCGTGCAGGGCGCTCGACATAGGTCACGCGCTCTTCATTGGGCGCCAACCCGTAGAAAGCAGGGCCGTTGAGCGAGGCAAAAGCCTCGAAACGCTCCAGAGCGTTTTCTTCGGCAAAGACCTGCAAATAGGCGGCAACCGCGACAGGCGCTGAAAAGACACCCGCACACCCGCAATCGGCCTCTTTGAGATGGCGCATATGCGGTGCCGTATCCGTGCCCAGAAAATAGCAAGCCTCGCCACCTGTCGCCGCTTTGCGCAAAGCAAGCCGATGACGCTCACGCTTGAGCACGGGCAGGCAATACATATGCGGACGCAGACCGCCCTGAAACAAAGCATTGCGATTGTAGAGCAGATGCTGGGGCGTGATGGTCGCACCCATGCGATCCTTGTGAGCCAGCACGAGATCGGCACCTTCTTGCGTGGTGATATGCTCCATGACCACGCGCAGCTTGGGCAAGCGTTGCAGAAGCGGCGCCAATATCTCTTCGGCAAAACGCGCTTCGCGATCAAAAATATCGACCTCTGCGCGCGTCACTTCGCCATGCGTGAGCAAGGGCATGCCCGCCTCCGCCATGGCTTCCAGCACCGGCATGATGTGATCGACAGAGGTGACGCCATGGGCCGAATTGGTGGTGGCATGCGCGGGGTAAAGTTTGGCTGCGGTGAAAATTCCGGCCTTATGGCCCGCGATCAAATCTTTCGGATCTGTGTGATCGGTCAGATAGCAGGTCATCAAGGGGGTGAATGTTACGCCCTCGGGCACGCAAGCCATGATGCGCCGGCGATAGTCTTGCGCCATGGCCGCTGTTGTGACGGGCGGCGTCAGATTGGGCATGACAATCGCGCGGCCAAAAGCACGCGCCGTATAGGGCACAACGGCCTTCATCATCACGCTGTCACGGAAATGAACATGCCAATCATCAGGGCGGCGAAAGGTCAGGCTGCGCATCAGCGGTAATCCTCGGAGTTCAGTTCAAATCGCTTCATTTTGTCGTAAAGCGTCTTTTTAGGAATGGCGAGTGCTTCAGCGGCGGCGGCCACATTGCCGACATGGCGACGCAAGGCTTCCACAATCAGGCCGCGCTCGAATTCAAGGACAAGCTCGTTGAGACCACGCGATTGCGGCGCTGTTTCACGAAACCGCGCGGGCAAGACACCCAGCACAAAGCGGTCTGCCACATTGGCCAATTCGCGCACATTGCCGGGCCAGTCATGGCTCATCAATTCACGCATCAAGGCTTCGCCCACCTGCGGCACATCACGCCCATAGCGCTCGGCGGCTTGGGCCACGTGATGCTGGAAGATCACCGGAATATCATCCCGTCTTGCACGCAAAGGAGGAATATCAAGCGAGACAACATTGAGCCGGAAATAAAGATCGCTGCGAAACTCTTGCGCTTTTGACAGTGCTGCAAGATCTGTCTTGGTTGCCGCCACCACGCGCAAGGTCACAGGCACCGGCTTGTTGGAGCCCAGCCGCTCGACCTGACGGAATTGCAAAACGCGCAGCAATTTGACCTGCATGGCGATCGGCAAAGATTCAACTTCGTCGAGAAACAACGTGCCGCCCGAGGCATATTCGATCTTGCCGATGCGCTGCATTTGCGCACCGGTAAAGGCGCCACGCTCATGACCAAACAGCTCGCTCTCGAACATGCTCTCAGGAATGGCACCGCAATTGATCGCGACAAAGGGCTTGTCGCGTGCGGGCGAGGCTTCATGCAGACACCGCGCGACGAGTTCTTTGCCAGCGCCCGTCTCACCGGAAATCAGCACATCGGGTCCGGCTTCTGCGAGCTGCAAAATATCACGGCGCAAAGCCGCCATGCCTGCGGATTGGCCGATCAGAATGCGCTCGATGCCGTCTTTCTGCTGCAGCTTGCGGCGCAGATCAGCCATTTCAAACGTGAGTTTGCGCCGCTCCAGCGCACCTTGGGCAGCCCCCACCAATCGCTCGGCCGGCGTTGGCTTTTCCAGAAAATCATAAGCCCCCGCGCGCATCGCCTGCACAGCCATGGCCACATCGCCATGTCCGGTGATGACGATCACCGGCAGCGCCGGCTCCATGCGCTGCGCACGCTCCAGCAAAGCCAGACCATCCATGCCCGGCAAACGCACATCAACGAGAAGCACACCGGGAAAAAGCGGGTGCAGCTTTTCCAATGCCGCTTCTGCCGAAGCACAGGTCTCCACGCGCAAGCCTGCAAGCTTCAGCGTCTGCGCATTGGCAAAACGCACAGCCGGGTCATCTTCAACAAGGAGAACCTGAAGTTCGGGCGACATAAGCTTGTAATGCCTTTCTCAGCCAGCTTCTGCAAGCGCCGGATCGGCGCGCAGCAAATGCAGCGTGAACAAAGCCCCACCCGCTTCGGCATTTTCAGCCCGCATACTGCCGCCAAAATCCCGCACGATGCGCTCGGAAATCGCCAAGCCGAGCCCAAGCCCCGACCCCGCCAGTTTGGTGGTGAAAAACGGCTCGAACAGGCGGGCTTGTACAGAGGGCGCCAAGCCCGGCCCGCAATCGCGGATCAACAGGCTGACACTGTCGGGCAAAGCAAAGATCTCGATATCGATGCGTGGCTCAGGCACGTTTGCCATGGCATCAAGCGCATTGGACAAAACGTTGACCAAGACCTGACCCAGACGATCCCGATCAGCATGCACAAAAATCTCGTCGCCTGAATCATTTTGTACAATGCTGGCACCCGAACGACGGATGTGCTCATCCAGAATCAGCAGACTATCGGCAAGCGCGCGACGCAAAGGCACGGCGGAGAGAACAGCAGGGCGCTTGCGTGCAAAGATTTTGAGCTGGCTGGTGATGCCACTCATGCGGTCAACCAGATCGGAAATAAAGTTGAGATTCTCGCGTGCGCCTTCGCGCTGATCGCGATCCAGAAACACTTTGGCATTGTCAGCCAGCGAACGAATGGCTGCCATAGGCTGGTTGAGCTCGTGCGTCACACCCGCTGCAATCTGGCCAATAGCTGCAAGTTTAGCGGAATGGACCAGTTCATCCTGTGTGCTGCGCAATTGCCGATTGGCTTCAATCAGATCACGCGTGCGACTCTCGACTTGGTTTTCCAATTCGAGATTTGCTTGCGTCAAAGCCTGACTGGCAGCACGCTCGATTTCAGCGGCGCGGCGGCGCTGAAAAAGATAAAGCATGAAGAGCGCAGCCGTTGAGGCCATCAGCGCGACAATGACCTGCATCCAGAAACGAAACAGACTGACATCCACAAGATCAACCAGCACGACGACTTTCCAGTCTGACCCAGACAGCAACCGCTCCACCGCCAGCACTGTGGCGCCGCCATCTTCGGCCGGCAGATCCAGCAAAGTTGAGGCCGGCCCCATGGTCTCGACCAAACGAAAGCCGAGCGGGCGCAACGGCACATTTTCATATTGCCGCTCGGCGCGGATGCGCGCCAAAGTCGCGTCCGGCAATGGCGCGAGCGTGTGATATTTCCAAGCCTCGTCTGTGGCCAGAACGATGACACCATTGCCATCGACAATCATCATGCGGCCCGCGCCCGGCCATGTTTCGGCATGCCAGCGTTCGACTTTGACAACACCAACACCTTTGGGCTCGAGCAAAGACGGCAGAGCCCGGCTCGCATAATAGCCCGGCACACCTGTTGTCGTGCCGATACCAAAGAAATGCTGCGCACCCGATTTGAGAGCATCCCGAAAATAGGGGCGATAAGAGAGATCCACGCCTACAAAACTGGTCTTGTCGCGCCAATTGCTCGCTGCAATGCATTGGCCGTTCAGATCGAGCACATAGAGCACGCCCGCCCCTGCCACGGCATTGACGTTTTCAAGATAACGATTGGCGGCTTCGACCGTGGCCGCATCTTTTGGATCATCAAGCAAGGCCTGAATGCTGGGGTGAAAGCGAATGATCTCGGGCAGATGATCATAGCGCGCGAGCTCCGTTTCGAGCTGCACAGCATGGCGCTCGGCTTGGAGCGCTGCGAATTCATGCATTTGCTCGAGCTTGTAGCGGCGCGCGGTCACACCCGCCATAGTGACGATCATGATGACCGCCGCCATGAGCGCC
>CANGRU010000095.1 GCA_947456315.1 Beijerinckiaceae bacterium
TATTCGACAAGTGACCCAAGGTCAGGTCAAGCGCGGCAGCCCCAGTCCGAAAAGGAAGCCGGCGAGGTCGTCCGTCAGGTAATCGACGTGGGCGGCTTTGGCGCCAGCGGCAATTTCCCAATCCTCGCGATGGTCATGGGCGCCAGCCTTGGGCGTCACCAGCACGGTCTTCATGCCGCGCGCATGGGGCACGGCGAGATTATGCGCAATGTCTTCAAACATGGCCGCAGTTTGCGGATCAACCTGATGGCGATCAAAAAAGCGCTGATAGGTTTCGGCCGCCGGTTTGGGCATGAGATCGGCTGCGACAATGTCGAAAATATCTTCAAACATATGATCGATGCCAAGCTGGCGCGCTGTGTGCAGCGCATGTTTGCGCGAGCCGTTGGTCAGAATGAGTTTGCGACCGGGCAGGCGCGTGATGGCTTGCGCCAATGTGTGATCAGGCACCAACGACGAGCGATCAATGTCATGCACAAAGTCGAGAAATTCGTCTGACGAAATCGCATGCTCTTCCATCAGCCCGCGCAGCGTTGTGCCGTATTTTTGATAATAATATTTCTGCAAGGCGCGCGAGGACATGCCGTCGAGCCCGAACAGATGGGCCATGAACACCGTGATGCGGTGATCGATCTTGGGCCACAGATCACTGGAGGGCGGATAGAGCGTATTGTCGAGATCAAAGACCCATGTTGTGACATGGGCAAAAGCGGCCCGTGTATCGTCGGGCAGCAGCGGAAAAGCCGCATCATCCTTGTCGGAATTCAAATCTGCGGCTTTTCCTGAAATGGTGGTTACCTCGTGATCAGCGTGCCTGCACCACCATCGGTGAGCAGTTCGACGAGCACCGCATGCGGTGTCTGGCCATCGAGAATGACAACACCTTCAACGCCCTGTTCAAGCGCATAAATGCAGGTTTCGACCTTGGGGATCATGCCGCCTGTGATGGTGCCATCAGCAATCAGCCGACGGATGTCATCAATTTTCAATTCCTTGATCAACTGCTTGTTTTTGTCGAGCACACCAGGAACGTCGGTCAGGAACAGCAGGCGCTTGGCGCCCAGTGCGCCAGCAATGGCGCCAGCAAATGTGTCGGCATTGACATTATAGGTCTCGCCATCGGCGCCCATGGCGACAGGCGCGAGCACGGGAATGAGTTCACGGCCGAGCACTTGGTCGAGCACCGTCGTGTCGACCTTGTCGGGTTCGCCGACGAAGCCCAAGTCCACATCGCTGTCGGTAACTTTGCGCGCGGTGACCATATTGCCGTCTTTGCCGCACAGACCAATCGCACGGCCCCCTTCGGCATTGATATAGCCGACGAGGTTTTTGTTGATGGAGCCAGCCAGCACCATTTCGACAATCTCGACCGTGGCGCGATCGGTGATGCGCAGGCCTGAAGCGAACTCCGATTTGATGCCGAGCTTTTTCAGCATGGCGCCGATCTGCGGGCCGCCGCCATGAACGACAACCGGATTGACGCCCGATTGCTCGAGCAGAACCATGTCTTTGGCAAAGCGGCGGGCGACTTCTTCGTCACCCATCGCGTGACCGCCATATTTCACAACGATGATGGATTCGTCATAGCGCAGCATGTGCGGCAGGGCCTGCATGAGGATTTCGGCCTGCTCCTGCGGGCTGCCTTTCAGCATGTTGGTCATGTGTGATCCTTATATGATCTCTTTTGGCGCGCCCCTGTTTAGCCCGTCCCCATGGCAGCCTCAAGACGGCTGGCGACGAAACGGTCCAAAGCCGTCATTGCGAGGAGGGCGAAGGCCGACGCGGCCATCCAGAGGGCCATGTGAGGCTCTGGATTGCTTCGCTACACTCGCAATGACCGGGTGGGGCCTAAAACTCTACGCCGCGCTCTTTCAGAATGCGGGCAATGCCTTCACGCAATTCGCCGATGCCTTCCCCCGTTTCGGACGAGGTGAAGATGATTTCGGGATGGGCCGCAGGGTGCTTGGCAAGTGCCTGGCGCACGCCTTCAATGCGGGCTTCGACTTCGGACTTTTTGCACTCGTCCTTTTTCGTCAGCACGATCTGGTAGGACATGGCGGATTTGTCGAGCAGGTCGAACATTTCAAGATCGGGCGGCTTCAGCCCGTGACGACCATCGATCAGCACAAAGACACGTGCCAGAGAGGCACGGCCGCGCAGATAGGCGTGCATCAGCTGCGTCCAGGTCGAAATCTTCTCTTTCGACACAGCCGCATAGCCATAGCCCGGCATATCGACCAAGCGCATCGGCTCTTCGCCGGGGGTGCCCATGGCAAAGAAGTTGAGTTGCTGGGTGCGGCCGGGTGTGTTGGAGGTGCGCGCCAGCGCCTTGCGGCCTGTCAGCGCATTGAGCAGCGATGATTTGCCAACATTGGAGCGGCCAGCAAAGGCGACTTCAACAGGCCCCATCGGAGGCAGGCCATCAATTTTGGCTGCCGCCCAGATGAATTCGCAATTGCCCGCAAACAGTTTGCGCGCTCGCTCGAACAATTCGGGATCGCTCTCGATCATGGAACCAATCCCTGTGTGGGCCGCGCGCCCACCTGAGCGCGCGGTGATTTGTTAAGCGGAGTTCTTTTTGCCCAGCAGACCTGAGAGATTGTCCCAGAGTTCCACCTTCACGCCTGCGCGCTTCATGATGAAATATTGCTGCGTGACGGAGAGCAGGTTGTTCCACGTCCAGTAGATGACGAGGCCAGCCGGGAATGTGCCGAGCATGAAGGTGAAGATGATCGGCATCCAGGTGAACATCTGCTTCTGGACAGGATCGGTCGGCTCCGGATTCATCTTCATCTGGACGAACATGGAAATGCCCATCAGCAGCGGCCAGATGCCGATCGCCAGGAAGTGACCGACCATCGGCAGGCTTGTGGGATCAAACGGCAGCAGACCGAAGAGATTGAAGACGGTTGTCGGATCGGGCGCCGACAGATCCTTGATCCAGCCGAAGAAAGGCGCGTGGCGCATTTCCAGCGTGATGAAGATCACTTTGTAGAGGCCGAAGAAGACGGGGATCTGCACCAGCACGGGCAAACAGCCCGCCACCGGATTGATCTTCTCGCGCTTGTAGAGCTCCATCAGCTCGAGCTGTTGCTTCTGCTTGTCATCCTTGTAGCGCTCGCGCAGGAGCGTCATTTCCGGCTGCACAGCCTTCATCTTCGCCATCGACAGATAGGAGCGATTGGCGAGCGGGAAGAAGACAGCCTTCACGATCACGGTGACGACGAGAATGGCGACACCGAAATTGCCGACAAAATGATAAATCAGATCGATCAGTTTGAAGAGCGGCTTGGTGATGAAATAGAACCAGCCCCAGTCAATCATCAGGTCGAAGTTCTTGATGCCGAGCGATGTCTGATAGCCATCAATCGTGCGCACTTCTTTGGCGCCAGCAAAGATGCGTGTGGTGGTGACTTCGCTCGCAGCGCCGGCCTCCACAGTGCGTGCATCTTCGAGAATGAACGTCTGGTAGAGGCGCGGCTGGTTGGCAGCACCCGTTGCCGAGAAACGACCGCCGAATTTCGCATCCTGTGCGGGCACGATAGCGGTGGCCCAATATTTATCGGTAAAGCCCATCCAGCCTGCTGTGCCTTCGGCCAGGCGCATGGATTGGGGTTCTTTTTCAATCGCATCATAGGTCAGTTCGATGATGCGTGAATCGCCAACGATACCAAGCAGGCCTTCATGCAGAACGGCATAGCCATCTGTCTTGGGCTTGCCGATGCGTGTGATGCTGGCGAAAGCCTGCAGGGTCACGGCCGCGCCGCTCTTGTTCTCGACCGTTTCCTTGACCGAGAACATGTAGCGGTCATCGATGGAAATGGTGCGCTTGAAGGTCAGGCCCTTGCCATTGTCCCACGTCAGTTCAACGGGCGTGGTGGTGGTGAGCTTGGTGCCATTGGCTTTCCAGAGCGTGTTGGCATCGGGCAGCGTCAGCGCGCTGCCGGCAGCCGCACGAAAGCCTGTCTCTGCATAATAGGCATGGGATGAGCCCACCGGCGCGAAGAGTTCGATCATCGGGCTGTTGGGATCAATCGTGTCGCGGAAGTTTTTCAGTGAGACATCGTCGATCAAGCCGCCCTTGAGGGCAATCGAGCCGGCAAGGGCTGGCGTGTCGATGGTGATGCGCGGCGACAGCGGCAAAGCGTCTGCGCGCGTGCGCGTCGCTTGTGCGGCGTCAGCAGTGGCAGCAGGTGCGCCCGGGTTCACGTTGGCAGCGGGTGCGGGAGCAGCTGGAGCCGTTGTCTGCGTGGCTTGCTGCGCCTGACGCTGCTTTTCCACGGTCGGTGCGCCGTAAAAATAGTTCCAGCCAAACAGCACGATCATCGACAGGCCGATGGCGAGGAAAAGATTCTTTTGTTCGCTGCTCATGTGTGTTTGGCCTGATGAGTGTCGGTTGTTTGAATGAGACGCCGGTCGATACGTGTGATCAACGCGCCCAGTTTGTTTGTCAGATCTGCGAAGCGGATGGAAAGACATTCACGCCGTGCAACGATCACATAATCGCAAGCATGGCTATCGGTCGAAGGGTCGCGCGTCGAGGGATTTTCGCGCAAAGCAGCGCGCAGGCGACGGCGGATGCGATTGCGCTCCACCGAATTGCCGGTTTTCTTTGTGACGGTCAGACCGAAGCGGCGCCCAGTCGGGGCCAGATCGTGTGGGCGCAATTTCGCTTGCAGGGTGAAGGCCGCCTCATGCAGGCGGGCGCCCTTGGCGACAGCGAGAAATTCTTTGCGCTCTTTCAGCCGCCCGAAGGCGACTGAGGGTGCTGTGCGGGCCGAGTCATCGACAGATCCGCCAATTTGGCCTGTCATCTGGGTCGGCCCCCTTGCGCGAGCCCCGAAGGGTCTCGGTTAGGCCGAAAGGCGCTTGCGGCCGCGGGCGCGACGAGCAGCGATAATGCGACGGCCGCCAACGGTGGCCATGCGCGAGCGGAAGCCATGACGGCGCTTACGCACGATCTTGGAGGGTTGATAAGTCCGCTTCACGGGTGTGCTCCAGTTACTGGGGAAAAGCAGAAAGCGGCCTGATTTCAGGCTCTTACGGCAGTTCCAAAGGGGTCGAGGTTGGCGCTGGTTCCGCTTTCCCCATCAAATGCCTTGCGGCAAAGGGAAAAGGACGTCGTCAGCGCTGGCCGAATTCGTTGGCGCGCATATAGAGGCAGAGCCCGCCCGAAGTCAATTGACGTTCGTGCGCCTGTGGAGGGTTTGCGCCTCTGCCAAGCCATGCCAGATTGGTCAGGCAAAGTAAAAACAAGCCCCGATCGGGGGTGAGGGAGGAAAGACGATGACAGACACCAGCGCCCGCGCGCCCCAGCCCATCCGCCGTATCGTCACAGGCCATGATGCCGATGGGCGGGCCACCGTCCTGATCGACAAGGTGGCGTCCAATACCAAGAGCTCGCGCCCCGGCCAGTTCTCGACGCTCCTCTGGTGCACGGATGACGCCCCCGCCACCATGCCGCTGGGGCTCGATGCCGAGGATATGGGCGAGCGCAAGCTCGGCACTTACCCGCCCGAAAAGGGCACCCGCTTCATGATTGCCGAATATCCCCCCGGTAATATGCCCCGCCGCCACCGCACCGAGACCATTGATTACATCATTGTCCTCTCGGGCGAGGTCGAGATGGATCTGGATGGCGACGAGAAGGTCACCATGGGGCCGGGTGACGTCATGATCCAGCGCGGCACCTATCACGCCTGGCGCAACAAGGGGCCCGACGTCTGCCGCATGGCCTTTGTGCTGGTGGATGCACAGCCTCTGGGGCTGGGTGACCCTGTCCTGCGTGGCGAAGGGGTCGGGGCCCGCGTTAAGCACGATTGAGCTAAAAGGCTTCGCATCGGACCGCCCCGCTTGCTACAAGCGGGGCGATTTTATTTTCAAGAAGGGTGAGACCCGTGAGCACGACCGGACAAAGCATGGCCGCAGGCCCTGAGATGGTGGGACAGCGAGAGGCTGTTCTCGCCCATCTCGTTGCTGCCGGTTTTGCCCGCACCGAGCCTGCCATCCTGCAACCCGCTTCCGTCTTTCTGGATCTGGCGGGCGAGGATATCCGCGGCCGCATCTATCTGACGAGCGATGCGTCGGGTGCCGAATATTGCCTGCGCCCCGAATATACGATTCCTGTCTGCCGCGATTATCTGGCCTCCGCACAAGCCGGACAGCCTGCGAGCTATTCTTATCTGGGTCCCGTCTTTCGCTTTCGCGCGGGCGCTGCGGCTGAATCCTGCCAAGCAGGGCTGGAAAATTTCGGCCGCACGGATCGTGAAGCGGCTGATGCCGAAGTCATGGTGTTGGCGCTGGAATCAGCCGAACAGATTCTGGGTCGCAAACTGGCTGTGCGCATAGGCGACGCCGGTATTTTCGCGCGTCTGCTTGATGCGCTGGATTTGCCGCCTGTGTGGCTGCGCCGCATTCGTCGGGGCTCGGCTTTGGGCCAACCGATTGCCAAAATTCTGGATCGTGAAGAGACAGCTTCTACCGCTGATCACTCCGGCGTGCTGGCCGCCCTTGCAGGTGCGGATCGCACGGGTGCACGCGCACTTGTGCAAGATCTCTTGTCGATTGCCGGCATTTCATCTGTAGGTGGCCGCTCAGCCAATGAAATTGCCGAGCGTTATCTGGAGCAAGCTTCGGCGCAAGCCGGTGGCGGTGTGACAGCCGAGAAGCGCGCCATTCTGGAAGCTTTCTTGAA
>CANGRU010000096.1 GCA_947456315.1 Beijerinckiaceae bacterium
CCTGCGGCCTCTTCCGCGCGCGCAAACCAGGCGCTCGTGTCAAAGCCGAGCCAGGTCGCCGTATTGGCGAGATTTTGTGCCGATGAATAATCATGGCGCGCCGCTTTGGCGAGTTCTGCGAGAGCTGCAAAGACGGCTGCCGTGTTGAGATCGTCCAACAGCGCTTCGACAATGCTGGCATGGGGCACGGGTTGAGCTGAACCAATCTTGTGCCGCGCGACAATATCCGCCCAGTTTTCAAGCGTCTTTTGTGTCTCGTCCAACGCACGCGCGGTCCAGTCGATCGGCTGGCGATAATGGGTGCGCAGCATGGCAAGGCGCAACACATCGCCAGCCCATTTCTGGCCACCGAAATCATCTGTCGCCAGAAGCTGCCGGATGGTGATGAAATTGCCCAGGCTCTTGGACATTTTCTCGCCTTCGACCTGCAAGAAGCCATTGTGCATCCACACATTGGCCATGACATCATGACCAAAGGCACACCGCGATTGCGCGATTTCATTTTCATGATGCGGGAACACAAGATCGATCCCGCCACCATGAATATCGAATGTCTCGCCCAGATGTTTCCAGCTCATCGCTGAACATTCAATGTGCCAGCCCGGACGCCCACGCCCCCATGGCGACTCCCAGCCGGGTTCGTGGTCTTTGGAGGGCTTCCACAAGACAAAATCCATATCATCGCGCTTGTAGGCGGCGACATCGACGCGCGCACCGGCAATCATTTCGTCCAGCGGACGGCGTGACAGCTGGCCATAATCACGCATCGAGGGCACAGAAAAGAGCACATGGCCTTCCGCTGCATAAGCGTGACCGGCTGCGATCAGCTTTTCGATGATGGTGATCATCTCGGCAATATGTTCGGTTGCCCGCGGCTCGACATCGGGCGCCAGACAGCCCAGCGCTGCGACATCTTCGTGGAAGATACGGGCGGTCTCTTCGGTCAAGGCACGGATCGATATGCCACGCTCGGCTGCGCGGGCGTTGATCTTGTCATCCACGTCCGTGATGTTGCGCACATAGGTCACAGCACCCGCGCCATAGAGATGGCGCAACAGGCGGTTGAGCACGTCGAACACAATGATCGGACGCGCATTGCCGATATGGGCATAGTCATAAACGGTGGGGCCGCAGACATAGAGGCGCACGCGTGCCGCATCGATCGGCACGAAGTCTTCCTTCTGGCGTGTCAGCGTATTGTAGAGCCGCAATTGCGGAACCTGAGACATGGTTTCCCCTTCGGACCTGCTGGCCGGGGGCTTTGCTTCTTCACGAAGGTCTTGGGATGCAAGACGGCGCCAGCCAGCAGAGGTGCTAGCTAATAATAATCCGGCAGATGGTGCAGGTCGTGCGCGTCATGGGGGCACATTGGTCGAAAAGTCCCGCCCCCGTCAAGCACGACCGGCCCGAGCGGTTAACGGCATTAAGAAAGTCTCAACGCCGCTATGGCAAAAAGACAGCCTGTTTTCACTCCCCGTGCACCTGTCAGGCCGCCCTCCATGCGTATTGTGTCCCGCGCCCTTTGCTCTGTCATTCTGGCTGGCCTGCTCGCTGCCAGCCCTGCTCTGGCGCAGGAAACCTTCTTTATCCCCAAAGATGACGGCTATGGGGTCGGTGACTGTCTGGCCTCCGGCACAAGCTGTGCCCGGACCGTGGCTGATGCCTGGTGCGCTGCCATGGGCCGCGGCCCCTCGGTCTCCTATGGTCTGGCCGAAGAGGCCACAATCGAGCGGATTGCCGCCCAAAGCGCACGCGGCTATCGCGTGACCTGCGCCGATTAAAGCCAGCGGAGAACGGCCACCCCGCATGGCCTTGGGCACCGGGCTCTGCTAAGGAAAATCCCGCCCGAACCCCTTTTTGCCTTTTTGCCGCCACCAAGCGCGCTCAAGGAAGAGGTCCGGGTACCTGTCTGACCTGTCTTGGGGCGGGCTCGGGCGAGGCTTTAAGAGGATTTCATGACGCGGCATCTCCCTCAACATCAGGCGGGCAGCTTGCGCCCCGTGAGGCGTGTGCTGGCCGCGATCTGTCTCTTGTTCGGGATGGGCGGCGCTGAAACGACAGCCCTTGCCCAAGCCGTCGATTGCAACCGTCTGCAACAGCAAATCGTCGCGATGGGGCCTGCGGGTTCAGGCGATCCGGCACGCGCCCAACAATTCCGCGATGCCGTGCAGCGCCAAGCAGCCGAACTTGATCGCACAGTGGCTTATTCCAATTCGATTGGCTGTGGTCGTCGCCAATTCCTGTTCTTCGATGATAGCCCGCGCGAATGTCCGGCCATGACGCAACAGATTTCGCGCATGCGGTCCAACCTCGAGCAATTGCGCACACAAGCCGCGCAAGCAGGCGGTGATGACTCCGCACGCCGCGACCTCGTCGCGCGTTTTGACTCCGCCTGTCGTGGGCAGCCGCAGCAACGTAATGCGAGCGGCTTCCTCGATAGCCTGTTTGGACGCAACACCACCAGCAACGGCACGGCAACCGACCTGCCGCTGGAAGGCGAACCTGTCACAGATGAAGAACCCGGCAGCGGATCATTTGCCGTATGCGTGCGCAGCTGTGATGGCGGCTTCTTCCCGGTCTCTTATTCTGCCAACCGCACGCGCTATCAGGAACTGGGCGAACTCTGTCAGGCCATGTGCCCGAATGTAGAGACACAGCTCTTCACCATGGCCTTTGGCCGCGAGGTCGAAAAATCTGTCGGTGCGGATGGCCGCCCCTATATGTCGCTGCCCAATGCCGGCAAATTCCGCACGAAATATGATCCCACCTGCACCTGCAAAAAAGCCGATCAGAGCTGGTCGGATGCGCTTGGCAATGCAGAACGTATGTTGGGGCGCGACAGCCGCCGTGATCAGATCGTGACACCCGAGCGCGCCGCCGAGCTCTCGCGCCCGCAAGCGGCCAAAGCGCAGCCTGCGAAAAAGCCCGACCCCAAAGCCGCACAAGCGGATCGCGATGCAGCCGCTGAAGCCGAGATCGGCTCGCAAGCGCCGACCGCCTCGCGCGAGTCGACCGGCATTGCGGCGGGCGGCGTAAGCAATGGGCGCAATTACTCGCTGAGTGACGGCACCAAGCGCGAAGTCACCACGCCGGATGGCACTAAGAAGACTGTCCGGACAGTCGGGCCGCAGCTTTAATCTTCCCGATCAAAGGCAAGAGCTGGGCGAGCTCGGGGCCGGATTCTTGAGCCGTCAAAGCCAAACGCAGAGGATGGAACAAAGCCTTGCCCTTGCGGCCGGTCTTGTCCTTGATTGCCGTTGTCCAGCGGCTCCATGTCTGCGCGTCATAAGGCTCGTCCGGCAACAATGCCAAAGCTTGTGCGCAAAACTCCGCATCTTCAATGACAGGCGTGATCGTCTGATCGACCACATGCCACCACGCGCGCACATCCACGAATGTTTCGAGATTGCCGCGCACAGCGATCCAGAATTGTTCTGACTTGCCGCCCGCAATGCCAGCTTCTGCCAGACGCTCCGACACAAGCGCGAAAGGCAGAGCATGCAAAGTGCGTGCAGACAAAGTCGCCAGCTCGTTCTCGTCAAAACGCGCCGCTCCGCGCGACACATGCGAGAGATCGAACGCCTCGCCCAATTCTTGAAGCGATGTCACCGGATGCACGGCATCGGACGAGCCTGTGAGCGTGGCAAGCGCTGCAATGGCCAGCGGCTCAATGCCGGCGTCCCGCAAACCGCCAATCGACAAAGAGCCCGAGCGCTTCGACAATCCCTCGCCACTGGCTGTGGTCAACAGATTGTGGTGCCCGAAAATCGGCGCCTGTCCGGCCAGCGTTTCAAACAGCTGGATCTGCACCGCCGTATTGGTGACGTGATCCTCGCCGCGAATGACATGCGTGATGCCCAGATCAATATCATCGACCACCGATGGCAGCGTGTAGAGATAAGTGCCGTCTTCGCGGATCAGCACGGGATCCGACAAAGAGCCCGCTTCGATATGGCTCTCGCCGCGCACCAGATCGTTCCAATGCATGGTGCGCTCTTCGAGCTTGAAGCGCCAATGGGCTTTTCGTCCCTGCGCTTCAAGTGCGGCGCGCTCTTCATCTGTCAGTTTGAGCGCTGCGCGATCATAAACCGGTGGCACGCCGCGCGCGATCTGGCGCTTGCGGCGGCGATCCAATTCATCGGCTGTCTCATAACAGGGATAGAGACGCCCCAAATCTTTCAGCTTTTGCGCGGCCGCATCATACAGCGCGAAACGCTGCGACTGGCGCACGATCAGATCAGGATCAATGCCCATCCAGCGCAGATCGACTTCGATGGCTTGTGCATATTCTTCTTTGGAGCGCTCCAGATCCGTATCATCGAAGCGCAGCACAAAAGAGCCGCCTGCCTTTTTAGCAAAGAGGAAGTTGAAAAAAGCGGTGCGCGCATTGCCAATATGGATGCGGCCGGTGGGGGATGGCGCGAAACGAACGCGGGTCATGTCATTCCTCGAAACGCTCTGATGTGCCGAGCGGCTTTTTCGGTGCAATGGAAAGATCGGGCGTGCGCAACGGCGCGCCGGAATCACGAAAACGATTGACGATAGGGTAGCGGCGGTCGCGTCCGAAATTCTTGCGCGTCACCTTCACACCCGGCGCCGATTGGCGGCGCTTGTATTCTGCCAGATAGAGCAGACGCTCGATCTTTTTGACGGTCTCAATATCATGCCCGCGCGCGACAATATCAGACACGCGCATTTCCTGTTCGACCAGACAGGCGAGAATATCATCGAGCACCGGATAGGGTGGCAGCGAATCCTCGTCCTTCTGGTTGTCGCGCAATTCGGCAGACGGCGGTTTGGTGATGATGTTTTCAGGGATCACCACGCCATCAGCGCCCAATGCGCCGTCGGGCTTCCAGCGGTTGCGCAAATGGCAGAGGCGGAAGACCTGCATTTTGTAGAGATCTTTGATCGGATTGAAGCCGCCATTCATGTCGCCATAAATGGTCGCATAGCCCACCGACATTTCCGACTTGTTGCCGGTGGTCACCAGCATGGGACCGAATTTGTTCGATACCGACATGAGCAAAGTGCCACGCACGCGGCTTTGCAGATTTTCTTCCGTCAGATCGCGCGCCCGACCTGCAAAGAGCGGCGCCAAAATCTGCTCGATCCCTTCGACCGCAGGTGCGATGGGCAGAATATCATAGCGCACACGCAGAGCATCCGCGCAGGCTTTGGCATCGGTCAGCGATTCTTGTGAGGTGTAACGGAACGGCAGCATGATGCAGTGAACACGCTCGGGGCCCAAAGCATCTGCCGCCATGGCAGCACACAGCGCGGAATCAATGCCGCCAGACAGACCCAGCACGACGCTGGCAAAGCCATTCTTCTCGACATAATCGCGCAGGCCCAGCACACAGGCCGCGTAGTCCGCCGCATCCCCTTCGGGCAAAACCGCACGCTCGCCTTGCGCACAAGACCAGCCATCACGCCCGCGCTCAAAGGTGCACAGCGAGATGCGCGCTTCAAAGGCCGGCATTTGCACAACCAAGGCACGATCGGCATTGAGCACAAAAGATGCGCCATCAAACACCAGCTCGTCCTGTCCACCGATCTGGTTGAGATAGACGAGCGGAAGCTCTGTTTCGATCACGCGCGAAAGGGCAATCTGCACGCGCTCGTCATTCTTGCCGTGCCAATAGGGCGAGCCATTGGGAACGAGCAGGATTTCAGCACCCGTCTCGGCCAGACATTCGCAGACCTCTTCCGACCAGATGTCTTCACACACAGGCACGCCAAGGCGCACGCCCTTGAACACCATCGGTCCGGGCAGAGGGCCCGGCGCAAAAACGCGCTTTTCATCGAAGACGCCATAATTGGGCAGGTCGACTTTGAAGCGCACAGCTTCGATGCGCCCGCCACTCAGCAAGGCATAGGCATTGTAGAGCTTGTCATCCTCGACCCAGGGCAGACCTACCAGAAGGGCCGGACCACCATCGGCGGTCTCGCGCGCCAGCTCCTCGGCAGCGGTGCGGCAGGCCTCCTGAAAGGCGGGCTTGAGCACGAGGTCTTCGGGCGGATAGCCCGCCAGATTGAGCTCGGGGAACATGACCAGATCCGCCCCCTTGGCCGCAGCTTCGGCACGCGCGGCACGCACAATGCCAGCATTGCCGGTGATGTCACCGACAGTCGAGCGGGTCTGGGCGAGGGCAAGGACGAGACGGTCCGTCCGGACGGGGCTTGAGGTCATAAGAACCATCTAACCCGAGAGGCCCCAAGGGGCAATGGAGGGGCCCATTCCCCCCTTGAGGGGAAGGAAAAGGGGGGCAGGATCGCGCGCATTTTCCCGCCCGTCATTGCGAGCGAAGCGAAGCAATCCAGAAGCCTCCTGTTGCTTTCTGGATTGCTTCGCCTTCGGCTCGCAATGACGATGAAGACGGCAAAACCCCCACCCCGCTCGGGCTATCGCCCGAGTCGTCCCTCCCCTCAAGGGGGAGGGAGGAATGCGGACTACCCAAACACGTAAGCATCCATCATCAGCACGCCATATTCGCAGGATGTGTGGACGCGTTTGCCCTTGGCCCCCTCGCCGGCCGCGCCATAGGCGAAAGGCAGGGGCAGGAAGTGTTCGGCGCTCGGGTGGTTTTGGCGGGCGGCCGGCGCGCTTGTTGCCCAAGCCGCCAGATCATCCGCAC
>CANGRU010000097.1 GCA_947456315.1 Beijerinckiaceae bacterium
GATATGGGCACCGAGATCGGCAATTCTTTTGATTCGGATCGCGCTCCGACACCCAATGAAACCCCGGCCGAAATGGAAGGGTCTGGACTGTCTGCCACGTCATGGACCGGCACATCTGGTGGTGGCGATGGTGAGGGCACGGATCTTGAGGCCTATGTCGCAGCGCAAGTCACGCTGCAAGATCATCTGGCCGAACAATTGGTCTTGGCCGTTGTTGATCCAGTTGAGCGTCTGATTGGTCACTCGATTATCGATTCAATTGATGAAGCGGGTTATCTGTCTGAAAGCCTTGACGAGATTGCTGAGCGCCTCGGCGCGTCCCTCACAATTGCCAGTGCCGTTTTGGCAAAAGTGCAGACTTTTGATCCCGTTGGTGTCGGTGCGCGCAATCTGGCCGAATGTCTGGCCATTCAATTGCGTGAAAAAAATCGACTTGATCCTGCCATGCAGGCGCTTCTCGATAATCTTCCTTTATTGGCCAAGCGCGATTTTGTGGCTCTGCGCAAGATTTGCGGTGTCGATGAAGAAGATTTTGCCGAAATGGTTTCGGAGATTCGTCGTCTGGATCCAAAGCCAGGCCGTGCCTTTGGGGGTGGGCCGATCCAGACTGTTGTGCCCGATGTGACTGTGCGCACGGCAAGCGATGGCACTTGGCATGTCGAGCTCAATCCCGAAGGTTTGCCGCGCGTTCTGGTCAACCACACTTATGCCGCGCGTGTGTCCAAAATGCCGGGAAGTGCTGCAGACAAGAGCTTTGTGTCGAATTGTCTCCAGACCGCCAATTGGCTGACCAAGTCGTTGGAGCAACGCGCACGCACTATTTTGAAAGTGTCTGCAGAGATTGTTCGCCAGCAGGATGCGTTCTTCGCTCATGGTGTTGAGCATTTGCGCCCGCTTAATCTCAAAACCATCGCCGATGCGATCGGGATGCATGAATCAACGGTTTCACGCGTGACGTCGAACAAATATATGTCGTCTCCACGCGGTCTTTTCGAATTGAAATATTTCTTCACCGCATCCATTCCGGCAAGCTCGGGTGCCGAATCTCATTCAGCCGAAGCTGTGCGGTTCCGCATCAAACAATTGATCGATGCCGAAACGGCGAAAGATGTTTTGTCTGATGATGCCATTGTTGTGAAGCTGAAAGAGCAAAACATCGACATTGCCCGGCGCACGGTAGCCAAATACCGGGAAAGTCTGCGCATCCCCTCTTCTGTCGAGCGGCGGCGTGAGAAGATCGCTATGGATCAGCACGGCGCCGTTTAATCGCGCTTGTCAATCTGACCCAACGGATGGTTCCTTTTTTGCGCGAGCCGCACTAGCCTGCAGTTGGATGCAGCGTCAGCGCCCGCAGCTGCATTCTTTCAAAGGGAAGCGGTGCCAATGGGGGCAACACATGGGCCTCAGGGTTTCGGGTAAAAATTTCAGCATCGGCGAAGCGTTGCGCGAGCACGTTTTGAATCGGATCAATGGGGCGTCATCGCGCTATTTTGATGGCGCGGTCACGGGTCACATTGTCGTCGACCATGAAGGATCAGGCTATCGAACCGACTGCACCTTGCATTTGACATCCGGTACGACTTTGCATGCGGAGGGCCGCGCGCAGGAACCCTATGCGAGTTTCGAACAGGCCGCAGAGCGGCTGGAAAACCGGCTACGACGCTACAAGCGCCGCCTGAAAGACCATCACGCCGGTGGATCGCAAAATCATGCAGGTGCGACTGATGTTGAAATGGTTGCCGATTATGTTCTCCAAGGTCCAGATGAGGAGGATGCGGGAACCGAATTCCACCCCGTGGTTGTGGCCGAGCGGACAAGCGCGTTGAAAACATTCAGCGTGGCGGAAGCTGTCATGGAGCTCGATTTTACCGGCGCACCCGTGCAGGTTTTCAAAAATGCCGGTCACGGACGTGTGAACATCGTCTACCGGCGACCGGATGGTAATGTGGGGTGGATTGACCCGAGCCCCCTTGATGGGGCATCTGACGGGTCCGGACGCTGATCGGTCGTGCCGCAGGAACCCCCTGCGGCACGCTTTTTGCTCCGGAAAAATGCGTTTTCACCCGGGCCACGGAACATCATGTCGCTGAAGGATCTGCTTAACCCTGACGCCATTCTGCCGTCGCTCAAGGTCACGTCGAAAAAAGCGGCTTTGCAGGAAATCAGCGAAAAGGCGGCGCTGGTGTCTGGCATTCCTGCGCGTGAAATTTTCGATGCGCTTTTACAGCGTGAGCGTCTGGGCTCTACAGGTGTTGGCAATGGCATTGCCATTCCGCACGGGAAACTGGCCAAGGCTGGGCGTATCTTTGGTGTCTTTGCACGTCTGGAACGCCCTATCGACTATGAAGCTTTGGATGGCGCGCCCGTTGATCTGATCTTTATGCTCATTGCGCCTGAAACGGCTGGTGCTGATCATCTGAAGGCACTCGCCCGCACGGCGCGCATTTTCCGCGATCCTGTGACAACAACGAAATTGCGGGCCACACGCGACGCAGCGGCATTGTTCACGATGCTGATCGCCCCACCAAGCTCTCAAAACGCGGCCTAATTTAGCGCCACGCAAGCGCCTCTTAATCAACCAGACAGGCTTAAGCTCTGGCAGCCGTCCAGGACGCCATTGGGGCCCTACAGGGCTCAAAACGCATTGGCCATGAGGTCGTAGGCGCAGGTGGGTGGACGCGGCTGTGTGGGCTGCCCCAGAGGCCGGCCTGTCCTTCAGGCGTCAAGTGGCGTCTCGGCCTTACGACGATCTTGGAAAGCGCACGCCAAGGCCCTAGAAAGCAGCAAACCTCTTTCAACCGGGATCAAACGATGACCAAACAGCACCGCCCGCTTTTCCGCCTCGGCAAGGACAAGACCCCCTATCGCAAATTGACGAGCGAGGGTGTGAAGCTCGAAAAATTGGGCGATAAGGAAGTCCTCACCGTCAGTCGCGAGGCGATCCGTTTGCTGGCTGAGCAAGCGATGATAGATATCAACCATCTGTTGCGCCCGGGCCATCTCGCCCAGCTGCGTAAAATCTTGGATGATCCCGAGGCAACCGGCAATGACAAGTTCGTTGCTTTTGATCTTCTGAAAAACGCCAATATTGCAGCCGGCGGCATTCTGCCCATGTGTCAGGATACGGGCACAGCCATTGTCATGGGCAAGAAGGGCCGCCTCATCTGGACCGATGGTGAGGATGAAAGCGCCATCGCTGAAGGTGTGATGGATGCTTATGAGAAGCGCAACTTGCGCTATTCGCAGCTCGCCCCCATTTCGATGTTCGAAGAAAAGAACACGAAGAACAATCTGCCCGCACAGATCGATATTTATGCGGAAGGCGAAGACGCCTACAAATTTCTGTTCATGGCCAAGGGTGGCGGCTCAGCCAATAAGACGTTCCTGTTTCAGGCGACGCCATCACTGCTCACGCATGATCGCATGATCGCTTTCCTGAAAGAAAAAATTCTCACGCTCGGCACCTCGGCTTGCCCGCCTTACCACTTGGCCATTGTGATTGGCGGCATGTCGGCGGAGATGAATCTCAAGACAGTGAAACTGGCATCTGCGCGTTATCTTGATGAATTGCCGACCGAAGGCAGTGAAGACGGACAGGCCTTCCGTGATCTGGCGATGGAGCAAGAAATTCACAAGCTGACGCAGCAACTGGGAGTTGGCGCGCAATTTGGCGGCAAATATTTCTGCCATGACGTGCGTGTCATTCGTCTGCCGCGCCATGGTGCATCGCTGCCGATTGGTTTGGGCGTATCATGCTCGGCCGATCGTCAGGCGGTGGGCAAGATCACCAAGGATGGTGTGTTCCTCGAAGAGCTGGAACACAACCCCTCGCAATATCTGCCGGACGTCGATGGTTCGACACTGGGCGGTGATGTCGTGAAGATCGATCTCAATCGTCCGATGAAAGATATTCTTGCGACGCTGTCGCAATATCCGATCAAGACGCGTCTTTCGCTCACCGGCACAATCATTGTGGCGCGCGATCTGGCACATGCCAAATTGCGTGAGCGTCTCGACGCTGGCCAAGGCCTGCCGGATTATTTCAAAAACCATCCGGTCTATTATGCGGGTCCCGCCAAGACGCCGGAAGGTTTTGCTTCAGGTTCGTTTGGTCCGACCACAGCCGGGCGCATGGATTCTTTCGTGGAACAATTCCAGGCCGCTGGCGGCTCTATGGTAATGCTCGCCAAAGGCAATCGCTCGAAAGAAGTGCGTGAGGCCTGCGGCAAGCATGGCGGTTTCTATCTGGGCTCCATTGGCGGCCCCGCCGCACGTCTCGCACAGGATTGCATCAAAAAGGTCGAGGTTCTGGAATATCCGGAACTCGGCATGGAAGCGATCTGGAAGATCGAAGTCGAAGACTTCCCGGCCTTCATCGTCATCGATGACAAAGGCAATGATTTCTTCAAAGAGCTGAATCTGGGCTGACGCTCAGCTGAGCAGCAGGGGCAGAAAAACAGGAACAAGGATCGGCGTGAGCAGGCCATTGAGGCCCATGCCGATCCCCGAAAACGTGCCCGCCATCACATCGACTTGAAACGCACGCGCTGTGCCGATGCCATGCGCAGCCACGCCCAGAGCAAACCCGCGCGCGCGCATGTCGCGCACACGCACCGCATTCATCAGGGGCGTGACGATAATTGCGCCAATCGCACCCGTCATCAGAACGAGTACGGCAGCCAGTGAGGGATCGCCACCCGTGCGCTCGGCAATACCCATAGCAACACCGACCGTCACGGATTTGGGTGCCAGCGAAATCAGCACATCGTGGGGCACGCCCAGAGCTTTGGCGATCAGAACGGCTGAGACCATGGCAGCGATAGCGCCTGCCACAAGTGCACCTGCCATAGGCAGCAGCACGCGCATGACGGTGCGCCGATGCGCATAAAGCGGCACAGCCAAGGCCACTGTCGCAGGACCGAGCATGAAATGCACAAATTGCGCGCCTTCAAAATAGGTGCGGTAAGGCGTGTGCGTGAAGGACAAAATGAGGCCGATCACCCAGACCGAATGCAAAACGGGATTGGCGAGCGGATTGCGATGCAGTTTGGCTGATATGCGATCAGCCAGCACATAGACAAAGATCGTCAGCGTCAGCCACAGCAGTGGTGTACGAGACAGATAAACCCAGAGCGCGAAATCCGACTGGCTCATGTCTCTTCTCCCACAAGTCGTGCGAGGAGGCGAAAGACAGCAACGCCCGCCAACAAAGCAACGGCGGTCGAGACAATAAGAGCGACCAGAATGGCAGGTCCATGGCTGACAACTAGATCAAGCCTTTGCACCACGCCAACGCCAGCTGGAATGAACATCAGGGACAAGTTTGCGAGCAGGCCGGTGCTGGTTTTCTCCAGCGTGCCGTCCCCCACTTCATGCGGCAGGACCGGTGCGAGTGTGTCGCGCATCAGGAGCAGGGCCAGAAGCAGCGCCATGCCGATGACCGGGCCCGGTAGCGGCACGCCAAGCGCATGCACAAGAGCTTCACCAAGCAATTGGCAGAGCAGAAGAAGCCCGAGGCTGACCAGCATAAGGCTTCTCCTGTTTTAGCCGCGCAAGCTCGCGCCCGTCTTTTTTGTCACTTCCGCCACGATCTTCTGCATGACCGATTCGATTTCCGTATCGGTCAATGTCTTTTCACGCGGCTGCAAGGTGACACTGATGGCGACGGATTTTTTGCCGTCCGGAATACCTGTGCCTTGATAGACGTCGAAGACATTGGCACCCGTAATCAGAGCGCGGTCGGCAGCAAGTGCGGCTTTCAGAATGTCGCCGGCCTGCACGGACGCTTCGACAATGAAGGCAAAATCACGCTCGAGCGGCATGAGGTCCGACAAGTCGAGCTTCGGCTTCACCTTGGTGGGCTTTGCCTTTGGTGCCGGAATCGCATCGAGAGTGATTTCGAAGCCGCACAGCGGTCCGTTCACATCCAAGGCTTCCAAGACGCGCGGATGAAATTCGCCAAACCAGCCGATCACACCCTTGGGTCCGAATTGCAGCGTGCCTGAACGACCCGGATGCAGGAAGGACGGGCCACCAGCCACAATTTGCAAACCGCCTGTCGCAACGCCAAGGGAAGACAAGAGTGCCAGCACATCAGCCTTGGCATCGAAGACGTCAACAGGGCGGGCTGCACCCGACCAATGACGGCCAGCGCCTGACGCACGCGCCGTGCCGCGACGAACGGCGGACGCGGCCATTTTCTGATCTTCCGGTCTGTCGCCTTTGAAAATCTGGCCAACTTCAAACAAAGCCAGATCGCCAATGCCACGATCCGCATTGCGCTGCGCGGCCGCTAGCAATCCTGGTAAAAGGCTTGGACGCATATCGGAGAGATCGGCAGCAATCGGATTGGCAAGCGACAGTTCTTTCGCGCCGCCACCAAACAAGTCTGCGCGCTCCTTGGAGATGAAGGACCAGGTGACGGCTTCAACCAAGCCCTGTGACGCAAGGGCGCGGCGTGCCAGACGCGTGCGCTTTTGCAACAGCGTCAGAATGGGTGCGGGGATGTCTGCGCTCTCGCGATGCAAAGGCGTCGATATGATGGCATCAAGACCGGCAATGCGCACGACCTCTTCAACAAGGTCGGACTTGCCTTCGACATCGGCGCGCCAGC
>CANGRU010000098.1 GCA_947456315.1 Beijerinckiaceae bacterium
CGCGCACGCGCAGATCCAGCCCCTTGGCATTGACCGCCTTGATCTCCCAAGACCAGCGAAAATGGCCCTGATGGCCCGCGGTGCGGGCAAAGCCGGTCATGCTTTTCAATGTCATGAATGTTCGCCTGAGAGATTCGTGGTCGCCATCATCGGCGCACCATAGAGTGCGGGGCTTTCCGCCTCAAGCTCAGGGCGTGGCCGAGCGCAAAGCGCTGTCAGGCACACGCTTGGCTGAATTGAGATCCCAGCCCTTTTTGCGCAGAGGGTCGAGCGGCGTGCCCTCCGAAGCATCGTAAATCTTGCGCACCGCCTGCGGACTTTGCACCGGCTGCATGGCCAAAGCCTCTGCAGGCATATTCGGCAGGCCGCCATTCAAATCCAGCCCACCAGCCAGACCAAGCCGTGCAGCGCGCTCGCGCTGATCAGCCAAGGCACGCGGCGCCACCGGATAGGTGTTGATGTCTGCGAGCTCGGGCAATTCTTCTTCGCCATCGAGTTCAATCTTGGGCTTGCGCACGGGTGTCTGCCACACGACCGTTTCTGCGATGGACTGAAACTTCATATTGCGCGCGGCATATTTTTTGGCATCAGCGATACGCGCAGCCAAAACCTGCTCGGGACCCGGCGCATCAGCCACAGGCCCCGTCACATCAAAGCGGCCATTGAGCGCGAATTCTTCCATGCGCGGCAAAGCATCAACCAAAGCATGGCCGGGGCCCGGCTCATCCAAGGCGCCGCGCTCTCCACGTGGGGGCGCGACATTTTTGGGGCGCGCATCAGGCACACCCGGATCACCCGGCACAACGGAGGGCGCACGATCCACACCGCCACTGCGCTCTTTCTCGATCTCGCGCCACCGCGCCACATTGCGATTGTGCTCATCAAGCGTTTCGGCAAAAGCATGTCCGCCTGTGCCATCTGCCACAAAGAACAAATCATTCGTCTTGGCCGGATTGGCGACCGCCTCCAGCGCCGCACGACCCGGATTGGCTATCGGGCCCGGAGGCAGACCCTCGATCACATACGTGTTGTAGGGCGAGGCCGCAGTAATCTCGGCGCGCGTAATGCCGCGCCCCAATGTGCCCTTGCCGCCGACAAGCCCATAGACAATCGTGGGATCGGATTGCAACTTCATGCGCTTTTGCAAACGATTGATGAACACGCTGGCCACACGCGGGCGCTCATCAGCGCGGCCCGTTTCTTTTTCAACGATCGAGGCCAGCGTCACCAGTTCATGGGGTGTGCGCAACGGAATATTGGGATCGCGCTTGGCCCAGACCTGATCAACCAAGCGGCGTTGATCATCCTGCATTTTGCGCACCAGATCGCCACGCGACATGCCGCGTGGCACGCGATAGGTCTCGGGCAATAACATGCCCTCTTTCGGCGCATCACGCAGATCGCCCGCCAGCACATCATTCTCGCGCAAGCGCTGCAAAATCTGTTCGCTGGTCAGGCCTTCCGGAATGGTGATGGCATGCAGATAGACACGGCCCGCGACCAGCATGTCCATCACATCGCGTAAAGATGCGTCTTTCTTGAAAAGATATTCACCCGCCTTCACATTGCCGCGGTTGCCTTCCAGCCACAGCGCAAGGTTCATCAGGATCGGCGCATCGATGACGCCATCATTTTCAAGCTTGGCGAGAATATCGGGCACATCTGTGCGCGCCGGAAAATAAAGCAACTTGTCTGAAGACAAGGGACCGGGCGCACGCAATTTCTGTTGGGCCAGAGAAAAGCCGACCACAGAGGAAATGGCGGCAATCAGCAGCAGCGACAAAAACGCACTCAGTAATGACAAAAGGCCATCACGGCGTTTGCGCTTTTCGGGCGGCGGCGGTGGTGGCGGGGCTGCTGGCTGCAAAGCCTCGACCGGTGTGCGCAATTCCTTGCGCGCAAAAAAACCAAAGCTCTTTTTCGGCGCAGGTGTCTCCTGCGGCTTGGTCTCTTCAGGGATTGAATCGTGGCCCGTTTCCATGCACTCAGCCTAGCCTATTCCGCTTGAACGCGAAACATCGGAAAACGCCGATTGTGACAATCGGCATCCCCCGTCACAGACTAGACGCGGCGCAAAATCACCGAGGCATTGGTGCCGCCAAAGCCGAAGCTGTTGGACAAAACCGTGTCGATCTGGCGCTTTTTGGCAACCTTCGGCACGAGATCAATCTCGGTCGTCACACTCGGATTGTCGAGATTGAGCGTTGGCGGTGCAATGCCATCGCGCATGGCCAGAACCGAGAAGATCGCTTCCACCGAACCAGCTGCGCCCAGCAAATGGCCGATGGCCGATTTGGTGGAGGACATGGCAAGCTTGGATGCTGCATCCCCAACAAGACGCGTCACAGCGCCGAGTTCAATTTCATCACCCAGCGGCGTCGATGTGCCATGGGCGTTGATGTAATCGAGATCATTGGCCGAAATGCCTGCACGCTTCAGCGCCATCTGCATGCAACGGAACGCGCCATCGCCATCTTCAGCAGGTGCTGTGATGTGATGCGCATCGCCCGACAATCCATAGCCGATCAATTCGGCATAAATTTTTGCGCCGCGCGCTTTGGCATGTTCATATTCTTCGAGCACGACAATGCCAGCGCCCTCGCCCATCACGAAACCATCGCGATCCTTGTCATAGGGGCGCGAACCGGCTTTCGGATTGTCGTTGAAATTTGTCGACAGTGCGCGGCATGCGGCAAAGCCTGCCAGACCGATGCGGTTGACTGCGGATTCTGCACCACCCGCCACCATCACATCCGCATCACCCAGCGCGATGAGACGGCCCGCATCCCCAATCGCATGCGCACCGGTGGAGCACGCCGTGACAACGGAATGATTGGGGCCTTTCAATCCATGCTGGATCGACACATAGCCGGAGGCAAGATTGATGAGACGACCGGGAATGAAGAAAGGCGAAATACGACGCGGACCTTTTTCCTTGAGCAGGATCGAGGTTTCGTAAATGCCGCCCAAGCCACCAATGCCCGAGCCGATCAACACGCCGGATGAAATCTGTTCTTCGTAGGTTTTGGGTACCCAGCCGGAATCTTTGAGCGCTTCGCCAGCAGCCGCCACAGCATAGATGATGAAATCATCAACCTTGCGTTGCTCTTTGGGCTCCATCCAGATGTCGGCGTTGAATGTGCCATTGGCACCATCGCCACGCGGAACCTGACAGGCAATCTGACAAGGAAGATCGTCAACTTCGAAAGAGTCGACGCGACCGGCACCGCTTTCGCCCGCGATCAAACGTGACCAAACGTGCTCCACACCAGCGCCCAGCGGCGTGACGAGTCCAAGTCCGGTGACAACCACCCTTCTCATCATCCACGTCCCAATGTCTGCCAATTGTCGTTAAGGAGGCGCCGGCTGTTGCGCCGCGCCGGAAGAAAAGTCTGTCGCATCCCAGACGCGACAAACGGACAAGGGCCGGCATAGCCGACCCTCGCACGTGGCCCGGTCGCAATGACCCGGCGCAAGTCGATTAGGCTGAAGCCTTCTCGAGGAACTTCACAGCATCGCCGACCGTGACGATCGTTTCAGCTGCATCATCGGGAATCTCGACGCCGAATTCTTCTTCGAACGCCATGACCAGCTCGACCGTGTCGAGCGAGTCAGCGCCCAGGTCGTCAATGAAATTGGCAGCATCGACCACTTTCTCGGCGTCAACGCCGAGGTGCTCAATCACGATCTTCTTCACGCGCTCGGCGACATCGCTCATCTTTAGGTCCTCTTGATTTTCAATCGTCTTTGCCGGGGTTGACCGCCCGACGGGAACTCTTGGCTGGCCCGAAACACACGCTCATCCCACCTCGAAAAAGCTGGATGATCAGCGCTCGCGGGCACCGTCCGAGCGCTGAAGTAACATATCCGCAAATGAATGGCGAGACTTTCGGACCCGCCTCCAGCGAAAGTTGGGACTAAGCTCCAACCCCCTCAGATCATTGCCATTCCGCCGTTTACATGGAGGGTGGCGCCGGTCACATAACCGGCTTCGCGGCTGGCCAGATAGACGCAAGCTGCCGCTATGTCATCGCCAGCGCCCAGACGAGCCGCCGGGATCGTGGCCAAAATCGATTCTTTTTGCTTGTCGTTGAGGGCGTCCGTCATCGGGCTTTCGATAAAGCCCGGCGCGATGCAATTGACCGTGATGCCGCGCGAGGCGACTTCGGCTGCAATCGACTTGGACATGCCGATCATCGCGGCCTTCGAGGCTGCATAATTGGCCTGACCCGGATTGCCGGTGACGCCCACAATCGAGGTGATCGAAACGATGCGACCAAAGCGGCGCTTCATCATGCCGCGCATACAGGCCCGGGCCAGACGGAAGGCGGAAGTCAGATTGACGTTGAGCACCTGCTCCCAGTCCTCATCCTTCATGCGCATGAACAGACCGTCACGGGTGATGCCGGCATTGTTGATGAGAATATCGACCTGACCCATGGCCGCTTCGGCGGCTGGCACAAGCGCTTCCACCGCGTCCTTGTCACCCAGATTGCAGGGCAGCACATGGACGCGTTCGCCGAGCTCTTTGGCGAGCGCTTCGAGCGCATCCGCACGGGTGCCGGAAATCCCGACAGTGGCGCCCTGCGCATGAAGCGCGCGGGCGATCTGGCCACCAAGACCACCAGTGGCGCCCGTCACAAGGGCATTCAGGCCGGACAGCTCAAACATGTTTCTCTCCTTCAGGAGCCAAGATCGGGGATGCGCTTATTTCTGCAAGGCGGCGAAAGCATCAATGTCGGCAGGCGCATTGATGGCTGTGCCAGTGGCTGTGTCTGCAATACGCTTCACAAGGCCTGACAAGACTTTACCTGAGCCAAGCTCATAGAAAGATTCAACACCTTCACGTGCCATGTAAGCAATGCTTTCGGCCCAACGCACGGTGCCCGTCACCTGTTCGACGAGGTGGCGGCGAATGTCTTCGGGGTCTGTCACGGGAGACGCCAACACATTGGCGACCAGCGGCACGCAGGGTGCCACCATCTTCACATCGGCCAGAGCCTCAGCCATGGCATCGGCAGCGGGCTGCATCAGGGCGCAATGGAAGGGAGCCGACACAGGCAACAGAATGGCGCGCTTGATCCCGCGAGCCTTGGCGATCTCCATAGCGCGTTCGACCGCAGCCTTGTGACCGGAGGCCACGACCTGACCGCCGCCATTGTCATTGGCGATCTGGCACACCTGACCTTGCGCGGCTTCGGCAGCAATGGCGACACCGGTCGCGTAATCAGCGCCCAGCAAAGCGGCCATGGCACCCTCGCCCACCGGCACGGCTTTCTGCATGGCATCACCACGCAGACGCAAAAGGCGGGCTGTATCGGCCAGCGAGAATGTGCCGGCGGCTGCGAGTGCGGAATATTCCCCAAGCGAATGGCCCGCGACATAGCGCGCCTGCTTGGCAAGATCGAGACCGGCATTGGCCTCGAGCACGCGGGTGACGGCGAGGCTCACAGCCATCAAAGCGGGCTGGGCATAGGCGGTCAGGGTGAGATCGGATTCTGGGCCCTCAAACATGAGGTGGGAGAGTTTCTGGCCGAGCGCCTCATCCACTTCTGCAAAGACATCACGGGCTTGCCGGAAATTTTCCGCCAAAGCCTTGCCCATGCCGACTGCCTGCGAACCTTGACCCGGAAAGATAAAAGCACGTGCCATGTGAAGAGCCTCATTGCGCTCAGACCCTAAAAGTCTGCACTTGTGGCGGGCAGTGACATGGGGGCTCGCCTCAAGTCAAGCCTCACCCATTCAGCGGGGGCTTTGCATGTTTGTCCTTGCAACTGCGGGGAGCCGCGAAGAGACTGCCCCAAAGTTTCGAATCGCAGGCGTTCAAACCATGGCAGCTTTGGGTAAATCATGTGGCGAGTGCACAATGTGCTGCCAGGTGCTCACGATCGAGCACTTCAACAAGGACGCGGGCGTGCTCTGCCAGCATTGCGTGCTTGGCGGCGGCTGCAAGATTTACAAGAAGCGTCCGGACGTCTGTCAGGATTATGAATGCGACTGGATGATGGAACGCTCCATCCCCTCCACGCTGCGCCCCGACAAAGTCGGCACCATTTTGATGGAAGATGCCGACTCGGACGAATATCAGGCCGTCTGCGACCCCAAAAAGCCGATGGCCTGGCGCCACCCGCTGGTATTCAAATTCCTGCTCGCCAAAGCCAAAGAAGGCCGGATCGTCGTTGCCAAGGCCGGCGAGAAGGGCTGGCGGATTTACGAGAACGGCCAAGTCGCGCCCTGGACGTGAGGGCGGGCTGACCGGAATGCTGTCTGGATTGCTTCGCTTGCGCTCGCAATGACGGGCTACAGATACGCCCCTCCCCCCCTTGCATCCCCACCCAAACCCTCTCTAAAGCGCGCTTCGCATGCTTCCGGCCGGGGGCTGAACGGAAGGTCGCTCCAAGAGCGGCAGGGCTTCGAAAACCCGTCTTCCCGTGGTCCCGCCTTCGAAATGTATTCCGTCGAGCCTTTCTCCGGGCTCGAAGGGCTCCGCGCCAGCGGCATGACGAGAACAGAGAAAGGCAATCCAATGGCTCTCTATGAGCATATTTTCATTGCCCGTCA
>CANGRU010000099.1 GCA_947456315.1 Beijerinckiaceae bacterium
ATGTGCCTTATCTGGCCGCGCATCCGCTGGAATTCCAGACGCTGGAACAATGGCAAGACTCAGAGCGCGGTCTGATGCCGGTGGAAGCCACCATCATGGTGGCGATCCCCGAACTCGATGGCGCGACCGGCCCGATGGTGTTCGGCGGCCGCTCTGAAAAGGGCGGCAATGCTGGCCGCGATATGAGTGTGGCGGCAGATCGTGCTGACATGCTGGCGGCGCGTGTCGCCAAGCTGGTGTCGCTACGTCGCAGCGCATTGGCCGAGCGCCGTGTCGGCATTGTTCTGTTCAACTTCCCGCCCAATGCCGGCAATTTCGGCACAGCCGCTTTTCTCTCGGTCTTCGAGAGCTTGCACAATGTGCTGCAGGGCATGAAGGCTGATGGCTACACTGTGGACGTGCCAGACAGCGTCGATGATCTGCGCGCCGCTCTCCTCAAGGGCAATGCGCTAATGTATGGCGCGCAGGCCAATGTGCATCACCGCATTCCGGCTGATGAACATGTGCAGCGCGAAACCTATCTCAGCGAGATCGAGGCCCAATGGGGTCCAGCCCCGGGTCGCCAGCAGAGCGATGGCTCGTCGATATTTGTGCTCGGCGCGCAATTCGGCAATGTCTTTGTCGGCGTGCAGCCGGCCTTTGGTTACGAAGGCGACCCGATGCGTCTGCTCTTTGAAAAGAGCTTTGCGCCGACCCATGCTTTCTCCGCCTTCTATCGCTGGCTGCGTGAAGATTTTGCAGCCGATGCCGTGCTGCATTTCGGCACCCATGGCGCGCTCGAATTCATGCCCGGCAAACAGGCCGGCATGTCGTCGGCTTGCTGGCCGGATCGTCTGATCGGCGATGTGCCGAATATCTATCTTTATTCGTCGAACAATCCCTCGGAAGGCACGATTGCCAAGCGCCGCGCGGCCGCGACTTTGATTTCCTATCTGACGCCCCCTGTGGCGCAGGCGGGCCTTTATCGTGGTCTCGTTGATCTGAAGACTTCGCTCGAAGCCTGGCGTGCGCTGGAGCCGGGCTCCGAGGCAGAAGCTTCGCGTCTGGCGCCCGTCATTCAGGCGCAGGCGGCAGCTGTTGATCTCTCGGAAGCCGAGCCCGCTTGGGACAATGCTGACGATGCCATTTCCGCGCTGCAATCAAGCGTGCTTGAGTTGGAATATGCGCTCATTCCGCATGGTCTCCATGTGGTGGGTGGCCAGATGAGCCAAGAGCAATTGGCGGATATGCTGGTCTCATCCGCTGATGCCATGCATGGCGCAACACTCCCGCGCGACTTGGCTTTGTCGATGGCGGCTGGGGACATGCCGCAGGCCAAGGATGAGGCTGAGACACAGCTGTTTGCCGATATGCAAAAGCTTGTCACAGGTTTGAAGCTAGAAAGCGAAGTGCCGGCTCTGCTGCGCGCGCTGGATGGTCGTTATATCCGGCCAGCACCCGGTGGTGACCTTCTGCGCACCCCTGAGGTTCTGCCCACGGGCCGCAATCTGCATGGCTTTGATCCGTTCCGCATCCCCAGCGCTTTTGCCATGAAAGATGGCGCACTGGGCGCTCAATTGCTGATTGATCGCCATGTGGCTGATGGTTTCGGTTTCCCGCAGACCATCGCCTTTGTCATGTGGGGCACGGATAATCTGAAGTCGCAGGGCGTGCCGATTGCACAGGCCTTGGCTTTGATGGGTGCCCGTCCGCGTTATGATTCCTATGGCCGCCTGTGTGGTGCCGAGCTGATTCCGCTTGTCGATCTTGGTCGTCCGCGTGTGGATGTGGTCATCACATTATCGGGCATTTTCCGCGATCTGATGCCGCTGCAAGTGAAGTTGCTGGCAGAGGCTGCATGGCTTGCGGCTATGGCGGATGAGCCGTCTGAGCTGAATGCCATTCGTGCGCATGCACTGGATTATGCGCAAAAGAACAATTGCGACATGGAGACGGCAGCCTTGCGCGTCTTCTCCAATGCCGAGGGCGCTTATGGTGCCAATCTCAATCTCGCCATCGAGAACAGCGTCTGGGAAGACGAAGACGAGCTGGCCGAAATGTATTCGCGCCGCAAGAGCTTTGCTTATGGGCGCAATGGCCGCGCCGCCAAACAGCCCGATCTCTTGGCGGCTGTCATGGCCGAAGTCGATGCAGCTTACCAAAACCTCGAATCCGTCGAGCTCGGTGTCACTTCGCTTGATCAATATTTCGACACGCTGGGCGGCATTTCGCGCATGGCGCAAAGGGGTGGCCGCGCACCCGCGATCTACATTGGCGACCAGACGCGCGGGCAGGGCACTGTGCGCACGTTGAACGAACAGGTCGCGTTGGAAACCCGCAGCCGCATGCTCAACCCCAAATGGTACGAGGGCATGTTGCAGCATGGCTATGAAGGCGTGCGCCAGATCGAAGCCCATGTCACCAACATCATGGGCTGGTCTGCGACGACGGGCGAAGTGGACCCATGGGTCTACGAGCGCCTGACAGAGACCTACATGCTTGATCCGCAAATGCGGGCGCGCCTGGCAGAGCTCAATCCGGCATCCGCTGCCAAAATGGCGAGCCGCCTGATTGAAGCACATGAACGCAATTATTGGACACCGGACGAAGACACGCTCGAGGCCTTGCGCCGCGCGGGCGAGGAAATCGAAGACCGGTTGGAAGGCATTGGCATGGAGATGGCCGCATGAATGTGATCACGAAGCCACCGATTGCTCACCCGCCGCATGTCACCAAATGTGATGGTGATGGCAGCGTGCAGGTTCATCTTGATCCGCAGCAGAAGATCGGCAATGCCCGCGTCTTTGCCGTCTATGGCAAGGGCGGCATTGGTAAGAGCACGACCTCGTCCAATCTCTCCGTCGCTTTCGCTAAACTCGGCAAGCGCGTGCTGCAAATCGGGTGCGACCCCAAGCATGACTCGACCTTCACGCTGACCAAGAAGCTGATGCCGACCGTCATCGACGTGCTGGAATCGGTCAACTTCCATTCGGAAGAGCTGCGCATCGAAGATTTCGTCTTTGAAGGCTATGCCGGCGTGAAATGCGTCGAAGCTGGTGGCCCGCCCGCAGGCACGGGTTGCGGCGGTTATGTGGTCGGCCAGACGGTGAAGCTGCTCAAGGAGCATCACCTGCTTGATGATACGGATATTGTGATCTTCGACGTGCTGGGTGACGTGGTCTGTGGTGGCTTTGCCGCACCCTTGCAGCATGCCGAACGCGCCTTGATTGTCGCCGCCAATGATTTCGACTCGATCTTTGCGATGAACCGCATTGTTCAGGCGATCAATGCCAAGTCGAAAAATTACAAAGTGCGTCTGGGTGGTGTCATTGCCAATCGCAGTGCCGACACGGACCAGATCGACAAGTTCAATGCGGTCGCCGGCCTGCGCACCATTGCGCATATTCCCGACCTTGATGACATCCGCAAATCGCGCCTGAAGAAGGCGACGCTGTTCGAGATGGAACCCACGCCCGCCATTCTCGCTGTGCAGCAGGAATATCTGCGCCTCGCGCAATCGCTGCTGGATGGTCAGGAAGAGTTCAACGGCCAGTCGCTGAAAGATCGCGACATCTTCGATTTGTTGGGGTTTGACTAATGTCCGACACTCTCTCCTATCGCGAGCGGCTTGGGGCGATTGAAACCTATTTCGATCGCACAGCCGTTCACGCTTGGGCAGCGCTGACATCTGATGCGCCGGTGGGGCGTATTCGCGCCACCGTGCGTGCCGGGCGTGAAGAGATGCGCCGCACGCTTCTGTCGTGGTTGCCGGCCGATATGACAGGGCTGCGGCTGCTTGATGCCGGCTGTGGCACAGGCGCCTTTGCGGTGGAAGCTGCGCGTCGGGGTGCAGAGGTGGTGGCGGTCGATATTGCCCCCAATCTCATCCAATTGGCGCGCGAACGCACGCCCCATATTGCGGGCCCCGGTTCTGTTGATTTCCGCGTGGGCGATATGATCGACCCTGCGCTCGGCACTTTTGATTATGTCGTGTCGATGGATGCGCTGATCCATTATGCGCCCGGTGACGCCGTCTCGGCGCTTTCGCGTCTGGCCGAAAATACACGCCGCGCCATGCTGGTGACTTTTGCGCCGCGCACGCGCGTGCTCGCTTTGATGCATACGGTGGGCAAACTCTTCCCGCGCGGGGATCGCTCACCCGCGATCATTCCCGTCTCCGAGCAACGCCTGATTGAGGGCATTGCGCGTGATGCAGGTCTGGTTAATTGGCAGGCTGGCCGCACGCATCGCGTCTCGCGTGGCTTCTACATCTCGCAAGGGCTGGAGGTCATCACACGATGAGCACACGCGCCTCGAAATTCGCACAAGTCTGGCAGAAGGTCGGCACGCAGTTTCTGCCCTTTGCCGATGTGGCAACGGCGGATCTGCCTTTGTCGAAGCTGTTGCGCTTGTCGCTGTTTCAGGTGTCGGTCGGCATGGCGATGGCGCTTCTGGTGGGCACGCTCAACCGTGTCATGATTGTCGAGCTAGGCCTGTCGGCCTGGCTGGTGGCTGCTGCTGTTGCCCTGCCGATGATTGTGGCCCCCTTGCGCCCGCTAATCGGTTTCAAATCCGACAATCACAAATCCTATCTCGGCTGGAAGCGCGTGCCCTATCTCTATGCGGGCACCATGTTCGCCTTCGGCGGCTTTTCCATTCTGCCTTTCGCATTGTTGATCATGTCGGGTGACACTGATGGCCCGATCTGGATTGGCCATGTCGCCAGTGCTGCGGCTTTTCTGCTGATTGGTGCTGGCACGCAGACGGTTCAGACAGCGGGTCTGGCACTCGCCGCCGATCTTGCTCCCGAGAACAAGCGCCCGCGTGTTGTGGCGCTCATGTATGTCATGCTGCTCATCGGCATGGTGGGATCGTCTTTGGCCTTTGGCGTGTTGCTCTCCGATTTCAATCCGGTGAAGCTCATTCAGGTTGTGCAGGGTGTGGCGCTTATCACCATGACCCTGAATTTTGTCGCAGGCTGGAAACAGGAAGCGCGCAACCCCGCACGCAGCAAGGAAAAGCGCGCTGACGATCCGGTGTTTGGCGACAATTGGCGCCGGTTGATCTCCATCCCGCATGCCAAGCGTTTCCTGTTTGCGACAGCCATGGGCACGGCCGCTTTTTCGATGCAGGACATTGTGCTCGAGCCTTATGGCGGCGAAGTGCTGCATTTCAGCGTTGCCCGCACAACCTTTCTGACAGCGCTGCTCGCAGGTGGTTCATTGGCTGCTTATGCCTATGCCGCGCGTTTGCTGGGCCGCGGCATCGATACTTATCGCTTGGCTGGTTACGGCGCGATGCTGGGCCTGCCGGCTTTTCTTCTCGTGCTCGTCTCGGGGCCGCTGGGTCTTGCCTTCCTGTTCGAGGTTGGTGCGGCGCTGATCGGTTTTGGTGGCGGCTTGTTTGCGGTGGCGACACTCGTTGCTGCGATGAGCCTTGAAGCGCAGGGCGCGAATGGTTTGGCGCTTGGTGCTTGGGGCGGTGTGCAGGCAGGTGCTGCCGGTGCTGCCATGTTCTTTGGTGCGTTGATCCGCGACGGCATTGGTGCCCTCGCGGCCAAAGGGTCACTCGGCCCTGTATTGTCTGACAGCTGGACCGGTTACGGCGCCGTCTATCAGATCGAACTGCTTCTCTTGTTTTTAACCCTCGTGGCCATTGGCCCGCTCGCGCGTCATGCACGGACGGACCGTGGCGATACCCGTTTCGGCCTTGCCGAAATGCCCCGCTGATCAAGGAGACACTGCGATGATCGGCTATAATGTAGACTTGGCAACCGCCCTTCTTTACGTGTTCTGGATCTTCTTTGCCGGATTGATCTGGTACCTGCATCGCGAAAATAAGCGCGAAGGCTATCCGATGGTTTCGGAAAATCCGAAATCGGGTGTGGCCGCTGTCGGTTTTCCGGCCCCGCCGCCGACCAAAAGCTATCGCATGGCCAATGGCGAAACCTTCGTGGTTGAAGGTGGTCGTCCTGACAATCGCGACATTGCCGCCAAGCCTGCCACCCAATATCCCGGCACACCACTGGATCCCACAGGTGACCCTATGGTGGACGGCGTGGGTCCGGCCGCTTGGGCGGAACGCGCTGACCATGAAGACATGACGCATGAAGGCCTGCACAAGATTGTGCCGCTTCGTGTGGCCACCGGCTTCTATCTGGAAAGCCGTGATCCTGATCCGCGCGGTATGAATGTGAAGGGCGACGACGGCGTGTCCGGCGGCACCATCAAGGATGTCTGGGTCGATCGCTCTGAATATATCGCACGCTATTTCGAAGTGGCGCTTGCCGATGGTTCGGGCACGGTTCTTCTGCCGGTGAATTTCTCGCGCATTGACGGGACAAAGCGAGAAGTGCGTGTGGCGGCTGTCTTGGGCAAGCATTTTGCCAAAGTGCCGCGCACGAAAAACGCTGACAGCGTCACGCTGCTCGAGGAAGACAAGATCTGCGGCTATTACGGCGGCGGCACCCTCTATGCCACGCCAGACCGTAAGGAACCGATCCTGTGAGTGAACACGAGATCGAACCCGTCCCGGGTCTGCCCGATTATCTGCCGCCAGGTGAGCGGTTGCTCTG
>CANGRU010000100.1 GCA_947456315.1 Beijerinckiaceae bacterium
CTCGGCGCACCGCAAGGCGTTGAATGCGCGCAACTTCACGCAATGTGACTCGCTGCTCATCGGCGACAAATGTGGCGCGCATACCGTGCCCTATATCGAAGCCAAGACCTCGACGGCGCAATTCGAGCACGAAGCGACCACCTCGAAGATTTCCGAGGATCAGCTGTTCTATTGCATGCAGCGCGGGCTTTCGGCAGAAGAGGCCACAGCTCTGATCGTCAACGGCTTCGTGCGCGATGTGCTGCAACAGCTGCCGATGGAATTTGCGGTCGAAGCGCAGAAGCTCATTTCCATCAGCCTTGAAGGCTCGGTGGGGTGATCTGATGTTGCCAATCATTCAGACCCGTCATTGCGAGCGCAGCGAAGCAATCCAGACACCTCACTTGGTGCTTCTGGATTGCTTCGTCGCTGCGCTCCTCGCAATGACGATGCCGCGCACATGCGCCTGAGCCAGATACGGACACGAGACACATGATTGAAATTCGCAATCTCCACGCTGAAATCGATGGCAAGCAGATCATCAACGGTCTTTCACTGAAGGTGAATGACGGGGAAGTGGCGGCCATCATGGGCCCCAATGGCTCGGGCAAGTCGACGCTCTCTTATGTCATCTCCGGCCGTGACGGCTATGATGTGACGGGCGGCGAGATTTTGCTCAATGGCGAAAATATTCTGGAAATGAACGCGGCAGAACGCGCAGCCCATGGTGTGTTTCTGGCGTTTCAATATCCGCTCGAAATTCCCGGCGTCACCACCATGACCTTCCTGAAGGCCTGCCTCAATGCGCAGCGCAAGTCGCGCGGTGAGGCTGAGCTGTCGACTCCCGATTTCATGAAGCGTGTGAAGGCTGGTGCCGAACAACTCGGTGTGCCGCAAGACATGTTGCGCCGTGCGCTGAACGTCGGCTTTTCGGGTGGCGAAAAGAAGCGCATGGAAGTGCTGCAGATGTCGCTGCTGGAGCCGACCTTTGCCATTCTGGACGAGACGGACTCCGGCCTTGATATTGATGCGCTGCGCATCGTGTCTGAAGGCGTCAACGCTTTGCGTGATCCCAAGCGGTCCTTCCTTGTGATTACCCATTATCAGCGTCTGCTCGATTACATCGTGCCTGACACGGTGCATGTCATGTCGAAGGGCCAGATCGTGAAAACGGGCCCCAAGGAATTGGCGCTTGAGCTCGAAGCCAATGGCTATCGTGATTATGTCGGCGAGGCGGCGTGATGGCAGGCGTGGTAAAAACGCCATCGGCTACAGAAGCCAAACTGGCGGCAGATTATTCTGGCGTGCGCGAAGCACTGCCGGGCACAAGCGCTGTCGGCCAATTGCGTGATGCAGCTTTTGACGAGTTTGTGAGCCTTGGTTTGCCGAGCCGTCGTGTCGAGGCTTGGCATTATACGGATTTGCGCATTGCCATGCGCGAGGCTTTGCCTTTGGCGAAAGCGACACGCGCTGGTGTTGCGGTCAACACTCTGGCACCGGCTATTGCTGATGTTGAAACCATTCGTCTTGTTCTGGTCGATGGCTTCTTTGCACCCGACATGTCAGATGTCGCAAGTCTGCCCAAGGGTGTCAGTGTCTCTTCACTCGCAGATGGTCTGACCAAGGGTGATGCGGCCCTGATGGAGGCGCTATCAGCTTCGGGCCTCGGGCAGGGTGATGCAGCGCTCGCACTCAATACGGCCTTTATGCAAGGCGGTGTGATCATCGATGTTGCAGCTGGTGCGCAAGTGTCATCTGCTATCGAGATTGTGTCGCTGACCTCTGATGGTGCTGCACAGGCCGTCTATGCGCGCTCATTTCTGCGCCTGGGCCAAGGCGCGAAAGTGACTGTGATTGAACGCGAGGCGGGTGGTGCCTCTCACGCACAACAGCGCAACAATGCCTTTTTGATCATGGTGGCCGACGAGGCGCAGGTCGAGCATGTGTTTGTGCCAGCGCTTTGGCATGCAGGTTCGACGCATGTAGCCTCATTGCTGGTATCACTTGGTGCCAAGTCGCAATTCAATTCGTTCACGCTGACGCGCGGCGGTGGTTTGCTGCGCCGTCAGGTGTTCATGCGTTTTGATGGCGAACATGCCAAGGGACAGCTGGCAGGAGCAAGTCTGCTCCAAGGCAAGGATCATGCGGATACGACACTGGTCGTGCAGCATGTGGCCGCTCATTGCGAGAGCCGCGAATATTTCAAAACCGTGCTCGATGGTGAGGCTACCGGTGTCTATCAGGGCAAGGTGATGGTGGCGCCGGGTGCGCAAAAGACCGATGGCGCGATGAAGAGCCATGCAATCTTGCTGTCCGACAATGCGACGATGAACAACAAGCCCGAGCTTGAAATCTTTGCCGACGATGTCGTGTGCGGACATGGCGCGACGGTGGCCCAGCTTGATGAAGACCAGATCTTTTACGCCATGGCACGCGGTCTGCCGAAGCCCGTTGCAGAATCGATGCTGCTGGAAGCTTTCGTGGACGAGGCAACCGACCGCGTCGAGAACGAGGCTTTGCAAGCCTATCTCAAGGGGCTCATTGCGCAGTGGCTCGCAGCACGGGGGCGCGCATGACTATGAATGCTTCTTATGATGTGGAGGCCATCCGCCGGGATTTTCCGATCCTTACCGAGCGCCCCTATGGCAAACCGCTTGTTTATCTCGACAATGCCGCGTCTGCGCAAAAGCCCCGTCAAGTGATCGACCGCATGGTGCATGCTTATAGCCACGAATATGCGAATGTGCATCGCGGCCTGCATTATCTGGCCAATGCGGCGACCGAAGCGTTTGAAGGCGCGCGCGAGAAGGTGCGTGACTTCCTAAACGCGGGTTCGATTGAAGAGATTGTCTTCACGCGTTCTGCGACTGAAGCCATCAATATTGTTGCTGCGGCCTTTGGTCAGGCCCATCTGCAGGCTGGTGACGAGATCGTGCTCTCGATCATGGAGCATCATTCCAACATTGTGCCCTGGCATTTTCATCGCGAACGCAAGGGCGTTGCGCTGAAATGGGTCGGCGTGGGTGAGGATGGTTCCTTCTCGCTGGACGAATTCGAAAAGACGCTGACGTCAAAAACCAAGATTGTCGCCATCACGCATATGTCGAATGTGCTGGGCACAGTTGTTCCGGTGAAGGATGTCATCCGCATCGCGCATGCGCGCGGCATTCCGGTGCTGGTCGATGGGTCTCAGGGCGCCTGTCATCTCGATGTTGATGTGCGTGATCTGGATGCCGACTTCTATGTCTTCACCGGACACAAGACCTATGGGCCGACCGGCATCGGTGTGCTCTATGGCAAGCGTGAATGGCTCGAGAAATTGCCGCCCTATAATGGCGGTGGTGAAATGATCCAGACCGTGACCATGGACACGGTGACCTATAACACGCCGCCGCATCGCTTTGAGGCTGGAACGCCGCCCATTGTGCAGGCCATCGGTCTGGGTGCGGCGCTCGACTATATGCAGAGTATCGGACGCGCCAATATTCGCGCGCATGAAAATGCGCTGGCTGCCTATGCGCAGGAACGTTTGGCCCGTCTCAATTCCATTCGTCTCATCGGCACGGCGCCCGGCAAGGGTGCCATTGTGTCGTTCGAGATGAAGGGTGCGCATGCCCATGATGTCGCGACCGTGATTGATCGCTCGGGCGTGGCGGTGCGCGCCGGCACCCATTGCGCCATGCCGCTGATGACGCGCTTTGGTGTGACATCGACGTGCCGTGCGTCTTTTGCCATGTATAATACGCGGGCCGAGGTGGATGCGCTGGTCGATGCGCTCGCCAAAGCTGAAACCCTGTTTGCTTGAGGTTGCGGGTAAGATGACTGACCTGTCGAACGATACGCAGCCCAACAAGCCAGAGCTGGCTTTGCCAGTCGCGCTGCCTCCTGAAGAGCTGGAGAAGCTGGCCGAAGATATTGTGGTCGCGCTCAAGACTGTGTTCGATCCGGAAATTCCGGTCGATATTTACGAGCTCGGCCTGATCTACAAAATCGATGTCGATGATTCACGTTTCGTGAACATCAACATGACCCTGACGGCACCCGGTTGCCCTGTGGCTGGTGAAATGCCGCAATGGGTCGAGAATGCTGTGTGCGGCGTGCCCGGTGTGTCGGGGGCCAAAGCGCAATTGGTGTTTGATCCCCCGTGGGATCAAAGCCGGATGTCGGATGAAGCGCGCGTTGCGCTGGATATGTGGTAGATTGAACGTGAACTCATTCGTCGGGCCTTGAACCCGGCCGAGGGAGATGGACATGACATTGGCAAATGTGCAGACAAGGCCACGCCCGCAGGTCGTGCGCTTGACGGATGCCGCCGCGCAGCGCGTGCGCGAGATTATGGATGCCGCTGAAAAGCCGGTCGCTGGTCTGCGTGTGGGCGTGAAAAACGGCGGCTGTGCCGGCATGTCCTATACAATGGAATGGGCCGAGGACGTTGGCCCTTATGATGAAATCATCGAAGACAAGGGTGTGAAGGTTCTCATTGACCCCAAGGCCGTGATGTTTCTGCTCGGCACGGAGATGGATTTCAAGGCCGACAAATTGTCATCCGGCTTTACCTTCAACAATCCCAACCAGACGGCGGCCTGTGGCTGCGGGGAAAGCGTGACGATAGAGCCCGCCAAGGCTTGAAGTCTGCTCCGCGGCCTTGCCGCACCCAGCCCATGGGCCTAAAAGCAGGGCACGGGTTTTGAGCCCGACTCACCCCCTCATGTTGAGGCCGGATGACCATCGCCCGCATCATCGAACCGCTCGCGCTCGCACTCGACACAAGCCTTGCCTCGCACCGCCGTGCGGGCCTGATGCTGGTGCTGGCCTCGCTCGCTTTGTTTCTGCCGGGCCTGTTCAGCTTGCAGCCGATGGATCGCGACGAGCCGCGCTTTGCTCAAGCCACCAAACAAATGATCGAGACCGGCGATTATGTCGCCATCCGCTTTCAGGATGAGGCGCGCAACAAAAAGCCTGTCGGCATTTACTGGATGCAGGCAGGTGTGGTGCGCACCGCTGAGGCGCTCGGCCTGCCACAGGCGCGCACCACCATCTGGGTCTATCGTCTTGTGTCGCTGTTGGGCGCTGTTAGCGCCGTGTTGCTGACCTATTGGACAGCCCTTGTCTTTGTCACACGACGCAATGCGTTTCTGGCAGCTCTTCTGTTTGGCTCGACCATTCTGATTGGTGTGGAAGCGCGATTGGCCAAAACCGATGCTGTCGTGCTTGCGACAATCATGGCGGCTATGGGCGCGCTAGCACGCTTTTATCTCGCACCCGACAAAGAGCGCGGCTGGAGGCTGCCTTTTATTTTCTGGAGTGCGATCGGCATCGGCCTTTTAGTGAAAGGCCCGATCACGCCGATGGTGCCCTTGTTTGCAGGCCTTGTATTGGCAGTGAAGGATCGCGGTGCAAAGTGGTTTGGCGCGCTGCGTCCCTTGCCGGGTCTTGTCTGGGCCTTGCTGATTGTCGTGCCATGGTTTGTGTTGATCATGATTGCGACACAGGGCGCGTTTCTGGCGGATTCTGTTGGCAATGACATGCTTGGCAAAGTCGGTGCGGGGCAGGAAAACCACGGCGCACCGCCCGGCACTTATCTGCTCGCCTTCTGGGCCACAGCTTGGCCGATGGCACCCTTCGCGGCTTTGGCGGCCGCTTTTGCATGGACCGCACGGCGCGAAAAAGCAGTCGCCTTTCTGCTGGCCTGGATCGTGCCGTTCTGGCTCGTGTTCGAGGCCGTGCCGACCAAACTGCCGCATTATGTTTTGCCGGCCTATCCCGCCATTGCCATTCTGATCATGCTTGCCTTCGAGCGTGGGTCGCTGGTTGCGCAAAGGCTATGGGCACGTGTTCTGCTGCGTCTGGTGCCACTGCTTGCACTTGTTTTGGTCGCGGCTGGCTTGGGACTGTGGGGCTGGAGTGGCAAATTGCCGGGCACGGCAGCATTTGCCGTGATGCCGTTCCTGCTGTGGCTGTCGCTTCATCTGTTGCGTGACATCGGAACAGAAAAAACCGAGACATCTGTGCTGGCTTCTATCGCGCTGGCCTTTTGTGCCTATGTCTTCGTGTTCTCGGGCATTATGACCAGCGGTACTTTCGAGGCTTGGCGCATGTCGCCGCGTTTGGCAGATGCTGCGCGCCATGCACTTGCGCCACAGACATCATGCACAAACTCGTCTGCCGCCACGGTCGGCTTTAACGAGCCAAGCCTTGTTTTTCTGGCCGGCACGGATTTGTTGATGACGAGCGGTGAAGAAGCCGCGCGGTTTGTCCAATCTGCCCCTTGCCGTGTGGCCTTTGTCGATACCCGTGCGGAGGCGGCCTTCAAATCAGCCCTCACCGATACAACTCCCATTGCCTTGGCCTCACGTGTGGAAGGGCTCAATCTGAATGGGGGCCGCAAACTTGATATCGGCATTTATGTGCTGAAAGTGCCGCAGCCATGATCGGGGCTTTGCAGATGGCATCGCGCGATTTTATTGCGCGCTGGAGAGAGGGGCATCGCACGGCCTCCAGCAACACACGCCGCCTAGAGGCCTGGC
>CANGRU010000101.1 GCA_947456315.1 Beijerinckiaceae bacterium
CTATGTCCATCGGGCGGATCGTGCGCAGATCAATGATCTCCGCTTCAATGCCTTCCTTGGCGAGTTCTTCAGCAGCCTTGATCGCGTACGTCATGCCAATCGACCACGACACCAGCGTCACATCCTTGCCCGTGCGATGCACGCGCGCCTTGCCAATCGGCACGGTGTAATCATCAAGCTGGGGCACATCGAACGTCTGACCATAGAGAATTTCATTCTCAAGGAAGATGATCGGGTTCGGATCACGAATGGCAGATTTCATCAGGCCCTTGAAATCAGCCGCTGTATAAGGGGCAACCACTTTCAAGCCCGGAATCTGCGAATACCAAGCTGCATAATCCTGAGAATGCTGAGCAGCGACGCGTGCAGCGGCACCGTTGGGTCCGCGGAACACAATCGGACAGCCCATCTGGCCGCCCGACATATAGAGCGTTTTCGCAGCAGAATTGATGATCTGGTCAATCGCCTGCATGGCAAAGTTGAACGTCATGAATTCAACAATCGGCTTCAGGCCGGTCATGGCCGCGCCAACACCGATACCAGCAAAGCCATGTTCGGTGATCGGCGTATCAATCACGCGGCGCGCACCAAATTCCTGCAACAGGCCTTGGGTGATTTTATAGGCACCTTGATATTCAGCCACTTCTTCGCCCATGATGAAGACATCTTCATCTGAACGCATTTCTTCAGCCATGGCATCGCGCAAAGCTTCGCGAACCGTCATAGCCACCATTGGTGTGCCGGGCGGCACATCAGAGGCAGCTGCAATAGCTGCGACGGGAGCGGTTGGTGCATCCGATGCAGAAGCAGCAGCGACTGGCTTTTCCGAAGCCACTTCTGCAGCAGCGGGCTTGGCAGCAGCCACCGGCACTGCATCAGCACTTTCACCTTCAGCTGTAATCACAGCAATCGGCGTGTTGACGGCGACATTTTCAGTACCGTCCGCAATCAGGATAGCAGCCAGCACGCCTTCATCAACGGCTTCGACTTCCATTGTCGCCTTATCGGTTTCGATCTCGGCGAGCACATCGCCGGACTTCACCGTATCGCCGACTTTTTTAACCCATTTGGCAAGCTTGCCCTGTTCCATCGTGGGGGACAGAGCGGGCATGAGAACATTCACAGCCATGGTCGATCCTCCCTTAAACCAAAATATCCGTCCACAATTCGGACGGATCCGGCTCAGGATCGTTGGTCGCGAATTCGGCAGCCTCGGCCACAATCGCACGCACTTTTGCATCGATTGCCTTTAATTCATCTTCAGTCGCGAACTTTTCCCGCAACAGACGCGCACGCACCTGCTCAATCGGGTCGTGCTCTTCGCGCATTTTCTGCACTTCTTCCTTCGAGCGATATTTCGCCGGATCGGACATGGAATGTCCACGATAGCGATAGGTCTGCATTTCGAGAATGTAGGGCCCTTTGCCTTCGCGGCACCACGTCAAGGCTTTCAAGCCAGCCTCGCGCACAGCGCGCACATCCATACCGTCAACCTGTTCACCTGGAATGTTGAACGACAGACCACGCTTGGAGAAATCCGACTGCGCGGACGCGCGCGAGACGGAGGTGCCCATGGCGTAGCGATTGTTTTCGATGATATAGACAGCCGGCAGCTTCCAGAGCTCCGCCATGTTGAAGCTCTCATAGACTTGGCCCTGATTGGCAGCGCCATCGCCGAAATAGATCATCGAGGCATTGCCATTGCCGCGGTAATGGTTGGCGAAAGCCAGACCTGTGCCCAGCGACACCTGCGCACCCACGATGCCGTGCCCGCCGTAAAAATGCTTCTCTTTCGAGAACATGTGCATCGAGCCGCCCTTGCCTTTCGACAAGCCGCCACGACGACCGGTGAGCTCAGCCATGACGCCCTTGGGGTCCATGCCGCACACGAGCATATGGCCGTGATCACGATAGCCGGTGATGATCTGATCACCTTCGATTGAGGCCATCTGCATGCCCACCACAACGGCCTCCTGGCCGATATAGAGGTGGCAGAACCCGCCGATGAGGCCCATGCCATACATCTGGCCGGCCTTTTCCTCGAAACGCCGGATGAGCAGCATTTCGCGATAGGCATGGAGTTCTTGTTCACGTGTGAAAACAGCAGGTCCCGCAGTTTTTTGCGATTTGGACCGAGACGAGGCAGACGATGCCATGGGGGCTCCCTGAACCAATAAAGCGGACGCGCAAATGTCTCGCTACCGCTACAGAGTAAAACAGGCACGCTCAGAATGCGAGTGGTAGATTTGATAATTCGGATAGAGAGATAATCCAACAATTTCAGTAATATATGACAACTTAACTGAATTATTGTTATGCACAAATATAAACCGGATTTGAGTTAATAGAAGAAATGGCAACCTTAGACGAAAGATTGAGAGCGATGCGAGGAGACATCCACCCCGCGCGACGCGGGCTAGGCCATTGAAAACAAGTCAGTTTCACCGCGCGAACAGAACCAGCTCGTCTTTATGCACCCGTCCGAGTGTGACGCGCGCCTGCTCTTCCAACAGATCACGCTCGATCGAATCCGCAGACATCATGCGGACACGACGCTCCCAACCTGAACGCTCATCTTGAATGGCTGAAAGACGCCCAGAGAGATCCTCGATCTTCATCCGGTATTCTTCCTTGGCCTTGAGACCGCGCGTGCCATTATAGGCATGCCAAACGAAATAGGACGCAGCCGATCCCGACACGGCATAGAGCACGAGCGGGATGAGGATGGCGCGAATGCGGCGACGTTTGACCATAAACGCAAAATGCCCTGACCAGAGTGAATCTGACGTTAACGCCAGACCACATCTGACGAATTGACCCGATCTGGAAATCGAGCCACACAGGATGCATCAGGAGATATGACAGCTTGGCCTCACAGACCCCGCCCCCTTTAACCGATGTGGCCATTGTGCTGGTTGCAGCAGGACGCGGTTTGCGCGCGGGCGGGCCTGTGCCCAAGCAATATGCTTTGCTGGCTGGCCGCACGCTTCTGGCTCATACGATTGAGGCCTTGGCTGTATTGGGAGCCCCCATCCAGCCCGTTATCGGCTCTGGTGATGCTGCGCTATTTGACGCTGTACTCGCGACCCTGCCTGCCTCAAGTCGTGCGCTCTGTCGCCCGGCGGTCGTTGGCGGTGATACGCGGCAGGCATCCGTCTTGGCCGGGCTTGAAGCACTCCAACCGACCAAGCCTCATATCGTCCTGATCCACGATGGAGCCCGTTGCCATCCCAGCGCCGGATTGCTGACCCGCGCAGTCGAGGCTGCACGCCTATATGGGGCTGCCATTCCGGGGCTGGCAGTCAGCGATACGATCAAGCAGATCGATGCGCAGGACTTGGTGATACAGACACCGGAACGCGCTACTTTGCGCGCTGTCCAAACACCGCAGAGCTTCGCCTATTCTCTGATCTTAGCCGCGCATCAACGTGCTATACAAAAGAAAATAGACAATCTCACCGATGACGGCGCTGTCGCCGAATGGGCAGGCCATCAGGTTCATGTCTTTCCGGGTGAGGCCACCAATCTCAAAGTCACCGAGGCGAGCGATTTCGCTGTTATGGAGCGCCTGATGTCCGCTGACCTGTCTGATATCCGCGTAGGCCAAGGCTATGACGTGCATGCCTTTGGATCCGGCGATCATGTCTGGCTGGGTGGGGTCAAAATCCCGCACACGCATGCACTGATTGGCCACTCGGATGCCGACGTGCTTTTGCATGCCCTCACTGACGCCATTCTCGGGGCTTTGGCCGATGGCGACATTGGTTCGCATTTCCCGCCATCCGACCCGAAGTGGAAAGACGCCGCTTCGGACCAGTTCTTGCGCCATGATGTGGAACTGGTTCGCAACCGCGGCGGTATCATTGCCCATCTGGACGGGACGCTGATTTGCGAGGCCCCGAAAGTCGGCCCGCATCGCGACACCATCCGTGCCAATATTGCGAAAATCTGCGCCCTGCCCCTTGATCGTGTAGCCATAAAAGCTACGACGTCAGAGGGACTTGGCTTCACTGGTCGACGTGAAGGTTTAGCTGCTATGGCGCTCGCCACCATCCGCTTGCCATACTCTGCGTCATGACATCCCTCACCGAGCAAGACCTCATTGCCCGCGCCTCAGCACTCATAGCGCTGTGCTCTGATAAGGGGCTCAAAATTGCCACGGCTGAATCCTGCACGGGCGGACTTGTGGCAGCTCTGCTGACAGAGGTTCCCGGCTCTTCCGCCGTCGTCGACCGTGGTTTTGTGACCTACTCCAACGAGGCCAAAGCCGACATGCTCGGCGTGCCTATGACCCTGATCGAAGCCCAGGGTGCCGTCAGCGCTGAGGTTGCCGGCGCCATGGCGCAGGGAGCCTTGCGCAACTCGAAAGCAGATATAGCCGTCGCCATCACCGGCATTGCTGGCCCCGGAGGCGGCAGCATCGAAAAGCCGGTTGGTCTCGTCCATTTTGCGACCGCGCACACCGGACACGCACCACGACATTTCGAACAGCGCTTTCACGACAAAGGCCGCTCCAGCATTCGCCAAGCGGCCCTTGATTTTGCCCTAAAGCTACTTGAAGAAGAAGCTATAAAGTAATGTTATTTATATGAAACGATTGCTCATCTTACCCAGATGCTCGATCTCAATGGTGACCACATCACCCTTTTTGAGATATTCACCCCGACCATTGCCAACGCCTGCAGGCGTTCCGGTCAGGATGATATCACCCGGATATAGCGTCATGCGGCTCGACAGATCAGCGATCTGCTCTTTGATGTCGAAGATCATATAGCCGGTGTTGGAATCCTGTTTCACGACCCCGTTCACATCCAGACGCATTTTCAGATTGTGCGGGTCCGGCACATCGCGCGCCAATGTGATCCAAGGGCCGAGCGGGCAAGCGCCATCAAAACTTTTATGAGAAATCCAGTCATTCCGGAAAATGGAATTGTCCGGAACGCCATCACGGCGCGACAGATCACGCGCCGACAAATCATTGGCGATCAGATAGCCGGCCACATAATCCAGCGCTTGCGCTTCACTGGCATTGCGGCAGGTGCGCCCGATGACAACGCCGAGCTCCGCCTCCCAATCCAGTTTCTTGACATGGGTCGGGAAAGGAATGTCGGCATTCGGGCCGATGGCCGAGCGGGATGATTTCAGAAAATGCCAAGAGCGCTGGCCCAGATCATGGGGATCTTTGGGCGGCTCACGACCGGCAGCCTTGGCCATTTCAGCCGCATGATCGGCGTAATTCGAGCCGGCACAATAGAGGACCGGTGGGAGCGGAATGGGTGACAGGAGCGTCACGGTATCGACCGCAACACCTTTGGGGTTAGTGGCGGCCAGCTTGTCCAAACGTGCCAGATTGGCGTCCAAATTTTCCAATATGGCGAGGACATTGGCATCTGCTTCTTGGCCGGTGGCCTTGGCAATATCAATAGCCTGACCCTTCATGATGAGCGCGGCGCGCGGCCCTGCTGGTGTCGCAATCGAAGCAATGCTGAACGTCAATTCATCCTCCCAATGCCGGGTGAGCCTTTGGCCCCCAGTTCTTTTGACGTGAAAACTTAGCAGACTTAGCTTTCAGAGCGCCAGAAAAAGCGAAACATGAAACGACTGGGTTGCTGATTTGGCCTTAAATCTACAAACTCTTCACTTGGCGTCAAAGCTCTGACATGAATTAACTTATTTGAAAACAGATACTTAAATGAAAAATCCAGATGGCCTTAAAATTGCTGAGTTGTGCCCAACCGTCACTCTCTGACATCAGGCCGACACCATGGATCGTATCAAGCAACTGCTCTTTGGCGCGATGGAATCCATCGAGATTCATAGCGTATCTCACCAAAACGGCGATCTTGTCCGAGAAGGGATCGTAACTTCGATGAATTTGGTCGGAAAAACCGTTCCTGTGAGTGTCAAGCCGGCGTGCTTAAACATTGAATTCATTATGGTTCGTTACGGTCGCGGTATATTCCGTGCTGCACATGCCGATGTGATGGTTCTCAACTAAAACGAATCACGTTCTTGTCAGCTCCAAAAACCGCATGTAGGTTGCCGCTCCGTCGGACATCTTTCCGGCAGGAGCTAACTGATGTCCTTGGGCGCCAAAAATTTGCCGGTTTTGATTGAGGGAACGACCGCAGTCGTCCCCCATCGTGATCAGCCGCAGCCCCAGAACCAGAACTCATCTGCCCCGACACCCAAGACCGAACAGGCTGAAGACTTCAATCAGGAACCCCCGATTGAAATCATCATTGATGCGCGTCAGCTCAAAGAGCGCATCATCGATTATCTGGGCGCTGTTCTCGCACGCTGCTGGGTGGATCGTGAATTGCTCGACCGGATTGAAGCCGGCCCGCACCGTGCGCTGCGTCACCTTGGTATTCTTTTGCCGGATGAAATCGACATCAAGGTTGAACGCAAAAATGCCGAGCGCCCGCGTCTCGTCATTTATGAATTCAATCAAGAGCGCTCGTTTCGCCGTCGCATCTGCTATTTGCAGCTTGTCATGATGGCC
>CANGRU010000102.1 GCA_947456315.1 Beijerinckiaceae bacterium
AAGCGAAAGCAAAGCCCACCATGCTCGGTTGGTTCGTCGGTCAGGTGATGAAACAGACCGGCGGAAAAGCGAATCCGGAAGCCGTCAACACGCTCCTCAAACAGAAATTGGGGATCTGAATCGAACGCATTTCGGGAGGTGTGATTCTCTCGATTTGCGCGATTCGCATCGCGCCGCGGTCTCCGCGGCGCTTTTTTTTTGAAAAAAAACGCCTCTCACAAAATTTTTTTTTCGATGCTTCAGAGCATGCTCACACGCTCTCTCGGGCAAGTGAGCGTGCTCCCCTGTGTGGATGCGAACCTGTGGTGGAGAGCCGGGTGAAAAATCCATTCTGAGGACTTTTGGGGCTTGACAAGAATCCCACCCCGAATCGTGGCGTTAACCTTGGTTAACGCCAGGCGCTTGCAAGAAACCCGCTAAAATAGGGCATTTCTTCGTCAAGCCCCTCGGGGAGTGCGGCTTTTGGCGGCTTTTCGGGGGTGCGCCCAAGGGGCGGAGCGAGGCTCTGTGAGAGCTTCGTTGTGTCTTGTTCAGCATCGCTGAAATGCTGTCTCAAGCATCGTTGAATCGCGTTGTGCGAATGCTTGGATTGCGAAGGTCTTGCGAGCGCATGAACAGGTCGAAAACGCGTCATCAGCCAAACAGACACTTGCACCACTCGTTAACGAGGCTAGGTTATCCACGCCTCATGCCGGTGCTGACTTCTTTTCGCCGGCGGATCAAATCAGAGGGGACCTCAGATGGCTAAGGCAACAACGAAGCGTAAGCCGGCTGCGAAGAAGACCGCGGCCAAGAAGACAGCCCGTAAGGGCGCTGCTAAGAAGAGCGTTCGCAAGACCGCTAAGAAGGCAGTGAAGAAGACAGCCAAGAAGGCCGTCAAGAAGACTGCCAAGAAGGCCGTCAAGAAGACAGTCAAGAAGGCCGTCAAGAAGACTGCCAAGAAGGCCGTCAAGAAGACAGCCAAGAAGGCCGTCAAGAAGACTGCTGCCAAGAAGGCCGCTCGCAAGCCCGCTAAGAAGCGCGCTGTGCGTAAGGCTAAGGCTGCTCCGGCAGCTTAATTCTTGGTTCCTGTCTCAGGACAGGGTCAGGAATAGCCGCGTGACACGATTGCCTTCGTGGCGGTCGTGTCAACGGCAGGATGATCGGCAGCTCGCGCTGCTCTCGTTCGTGACGCCTCTCTCGTCCCTTCACCGGATCGGAGAGGCGTTTTCTTTTTGAGGGTGGATCTGTGGCCCAGTGGCCTTTCTGCCTCGTGCCATGATGTGCACCAAACAGCCTACGGGTGAGCTTCAAGCCCCGTTTCTCTTCATCATGATGTTCGGATCAGCCGCTCAGGTCAGCCGCGTCTGCAGGCGCAGGGTGCGTCACGCGTGACCGTCTGTGCGTGTCAGAGCCCTTTAGCGGGCGTCAGCCGTCTCGGCTTCTGGTGCGAGCGGCGGGCTGCTGGCGTGGCGCAGGTCTTTCAGGAGCCCCTTGCGCTTCGCCTCAGGATAATAGCCGCTCATATACAGGCTGCGTGCCTTGCCTTCATGGCCGCCTGACACGATCCAGGCATTGGCCAGATAGGGCATGGCATAGGTCAGATTGGTGCGGGCATCGAGAAGCCCCGATGTGTCGCCCGCATAGCCCATGGATTTGGCCGTAGCCTGGCTCACCTGCATCAAGCCGAAATGCGCTTTGGCCTTGAGAGACGGATTATAGCGGCTCTCTTGCTGCACGATGCGGTGGGCGAGACGCACAGGAACGCCGTGCCGGCGCGCATATTCTTCGATCAGGGCGTGCAGCGGTGAGCGGTCCGCCAAGGATTGCTCGTCATCCTCGCCCGGATTGTTCTTTGCAACGCGCGTCACCTGTTCAGGCTCGCTGTCTGCCGTCGCATCCAGCCAATCAGGGCGTGGAACAGGCAAAGGCACGCGCGCAGGCAAAGCGGCCACACGAGCAGGCGCAGGCGCATTCTGTGTCGCTGTCTGCTCGGGGCGTGCGTCAGTAGATTCATGTGTGTCGGGTGCGGCATCAAGCCATGCGGGGCGTGGCACCGGCAGGGGCACGCGATCCAGCGATGTCACGGCATAGGTTGCAACAGGCAACATCAGCGTCACAGCCGCAGCTTGGGCTGCAGCGCGCGTCAGGAATGCAGAGCGAACCATCTAGTCTCCTCAGGGTCGCGCCTTTACGCATCTAGTGCGAAAGGCTGCCCCGGGGCGCGTTACAGACAACAACTGGGTCTGCAGCAGTCGATTTAACGCGAAGGCCTTTTCAGCCCCCACCGACTTGCCCTATTGGTGAATCAGTTGAGGGGCCTTGTCGGCCCCAATTGTGGCAGCAAAGCGGCGAATGTGCCCGTTTTGGTGTAGCTGCGCCCGGAATGAGACATGCTGAATTCGAAGACAACGGCGTCAAAACCAAAAAACCGCACGGCTTTGGATGCTGTTCGCCCCTACAGTTGGCGGATTGGCCTGACCTATGCGCTGACGTTCCTCGAAGATTTGCTCGAGCTGTCTTACCCATGGGCAACAGGTGTCGCGATTGATGGTCTCATCGCGCATGACTTTCATCATGCCATTCCGATTGTCTTGGCCTGGATGGGACGTGCGTCCATCGGCTGCTTCCGGCAGATGTATGACACGCGCGTCTACACGCAGGTCTACAACGACATTGTCGAAGAGACGATCATGCGCCAGCGCAGGGCCGGCATTGAGGCAACCTCGGTCGCCGCCCGCTCGGCCATGTCACGCGAATTCGTGACCTTCTTCGAGATCGACGTGCCGGTCGTCATTACGTCGCTGATCCATATTATCGGCTCGGCGATCATTCTCTTCTGGTACGACATGACCATTGGCGCGCTGGCCGCGCTGCTCTTCATTCCGGTCTATCTGGTCAACAAGGTCTATATCCGCGTCACGACCCGTCTCAATCACGGGCTCAATGACCAGCTGGAAAAGGAAGTCGACTATATTGAGCGCTTCAAACGTGAGGAGGTGCGTGAGCATTTCTCCCTCGTGCGCCAATGGCGGGTAAAGCTGTCAGATGCTTCGGCCTATAATTGGACGATCATCGAAGTCATCTCGATCCTCGTCTTCATTGCCATTCTGCTGCGCGCCACTGTGCTCCCGGAAAGCGAGACGGGCGATATTTTCGCCATTCTCGTCTATGTCTGGCGCTTGATGGAGGGGCTTGATCATGTGCCCACCATCATCCAGCAGCTGACCCGCTTGCGCGATATCTCCCTTCGCATCGGCCAAGGTGCCAGCGTGGAAGATGTGTCCGAACAGCTGGATGAAACCGAGCCGGATGAGAAACCACTTTAAGTCGAATCCGGCTTGAGTGGAGTCTAAACAGCGCTTTCTAAAGCGTTAGCTAGCCGTATATTTCAGCTGAATATAAGGTCGCCGCACACTTGGTTTTTTTGTAGATCTGCTGTGCCCATCAGAAGCTGGTGATCTACCACAAGGTCTCAGGCACATTCATGCTATAGGCTGTCCGTATGGACCAAACCGCATCTCGTGACCGAACCATTCATCGCCTGCTGATCGCAACGGCGCTGGTAACGCTGGGGCTGGGCCTTGTGGCCCGGTTCTGGCGACCGGATGTGTCGACGATCATCTGGAGTCTGGGCACAGTGCCTGTGCTTGGCTCGCTCGCGCTTGCCATTGTGCGGGCGTTGATGGTGGGCCGTGCCGGTCTGGATGCCATCGCCTTTCTGTCGATGGCAGCAGCTCTCGCCATGGGCGAGGCTTTGGCTGCCAATGTCGTCGCCATCATGTATGCGGGCGGCGTTGTTCTCGAAGATTATGCAGTGGCCCGCGCCGAGCGCGATCTGACGGCGCTGATTGATCGCGCCCCGCGCATTGCCCATCGCGTGCGCGAGGACAAGGTCGCTGATGTGGCCGCCGACGAGATCGTCTCGGGTAATGTGCTGCTCGTGCGCGCGGGCGAGATACTGCCTGTTGACGGTTTTGTCCTCGATGCTTCGGCCATGTTGGATGAATCCGCTTTGACCGGCGAGCCGATTCCGGTGGAGCGCCGGATGGGGGAAGCGGTGCGCAGCGGCACGCTCAATGCGGGCGGCACGTTCCGACTGCGCGCCTCTGCCAGTGCGGGTGAAAGCACTTATGCCGGCATTGTGAAGCTGGTCAGTGCCGCGCAGACATCGCGTGCGCCCTTTTTGCGGATGGCCGACCGCACGGCGCTGGTTCTTTTGCCCGTGACCCTGGTCTTGGCGGGTGTGGCCTGGATGGGCTCCGGTGATCCCTTGCGCGCTTTGGCCGTGCTGGTGGCAGCAACCCCTTGTCCGCTGATTTTGGCTGCACCCGTCGCTTTCATTGCGGGCGTCTCGCAAGCGGCCCGCGGTGGCATATTGGTCAAAGGCGGTGGCCCGCTCGAAGCTTTGGCGCGTGTGCGCACGATCATTTTTGACAAGACGGGCACACTGACTGTGGGTGGTGCGCGTCTCATGTCCATCGAGACGGCACCCGGTGCCAAGGCGCAGGATGTTCTGCTTTATGCCGCCTCGCTGGAACAGGCGTCTCACCACAGTGTCGCGCAATCCATTGTCGAGGTCGCGCGCCAGCAAGGCCTGTCGCTGGTGCTGCCGGACACCGTTGTGGAGGCACATGGTGCGGGCCTGTCGGGGCGTGTGCAGGGGCGCGAGGTGCGCATCGGTTCGCACAGGCTGGTCTTTGGCGCAGGCGCACCGGATGATTGGGCACAGCGCGTTCTGGATGATGCCGCGGCCCGTTCAGCCCTGGCGATTTTTGTTTGCGTGGACGGGCAGGGCCTTGGCGCATTGCTGATGGGCGACGAATTGCGTGCGGATGCGCGCGGGGCCATCTCGCGCCTGCGCCGCCACGGAATTGCACGGATTGTGATGCTGACGGGCGACCGCGTGGATGCCGCACAGCGCATGGGATCTGCGCTGGATCTCGATCTCGTGCTGGCAGATCACCAGCCGCATGAAAAACTGGCCGTGGTGTCGAGCGAACAAACACACGCGCCTGTGTTGATGGTGGGCGATGGAATCAACGATGCGCCCGCTTTGGCAGCCGCCCATGTCGGCATGGCCATGGGGGCACGTGGCGCCAGCGCTGCGTCGCAAGCCGCCGATATTGTGTTGCTGGTCGAGGGCATCGATCGCGTGGCCGATGCCTTTGCCATTGCGCGACGCACGCGCTCCATTGCCTGGCAAAGCATTGTCGCAGGCATGGCTTTGTCAGGTCTTGCCATGCTGGCAGCAGCTTTTGGCTATCTGTCACCCATTCACGGCGCCTTGCTGCAAGAGGCAATTGATGTGGCCGTGATCCTCAATGCGCTGCGTGCATTGTCGCCGCCCGATCAGGCGTGATCGTGATCGGCATGAATGTGCACATGCTCGTGCATATGCGGATGACGATGCAAGACGGCATGTTCGAGGCGGCCATCTTTCATCAGCAAAGCGCGGGTGGCGATGCGGTCGAGCACGGGGCGATCATGTGAGACCATGATCAGCGCAATGTCGAGATTTTTCAAAATCTCGACAAGTTTCTCGACATGCTGGCTATCGAGTGAATTGGTCGGCTCGTCGAGCAATAAGACATCCGGATCCATAGCGAGAATGGCGGCGAGGCACACAAGCCGTTTTTCACCGCCCGACAATTTGCGTGTCACGCGGGGTGCGAGAGCCGACAGGCCAAGACGGGCCAGAGTGGCACGCGCTTTGTCCATGGCGTCTTCTTCGGAAAGCCCCTGATTGAGCGGGCCGAAGGCGACATCTTCCACCACGCTCGGGCAAAAGAGCTGGTCATCGGCATCCTGAAACAGATAGGCCGCGCGCAAACGCACATCATGGAAGTCTTTTTCAACGCGCCGGTCTTGTCCGAAGGCATGGATGCGGCCGGAGGATATTTTCTGCAAGCCGATGAGCGCGCGCAGAAAGGTTGTCTTGCCAGCGCCATTCGAGCCGATGATGGCGAGCTTCTCACCCTTGTCGAGATGCATGGTCACGCCATCCAGCACGCGTGTGCCATCACGCTCAATGACCAGATCATGTGTTTCGATGAGATGTGTCATGCCAGCCGATCCAGAAGAATGATGCCCGCCAGCATGAAGGTAAGCAGTGCTGTAAAGGCCAAATCGAGCGCGCCGAGCGCACGTGTGGCCCGCAGCGGGAATTTTCCCGAAAAGCCGCGGCAGCGCATGCTCTCTTCAACGCGCTCGGCGCGCTCCATGGAGCGCACCAGCAACATGCCGGTGAAATGGCCATAGGCGCGGAAGGTGCGCAGATTGGCGCGCGGCTTGAACCCGCGTGCGCGCATGGCTTCCATCAGGCGCGCACCTTCTTCGCGAAACAGGCTTTGATAGCGCACCAGAAACAGCAAAAGATGCACGAGACGCGCAGGCACGCCCAATGATGCCAATCCGCGCCCGAGCCGCACCGGTTCCAGTGTCGCCAACAGCGCCATTGTGGTGATGACGGCGGCATTGACCTTGAGCACAATGGAGACAGCGCGCATCAGGCCGGC
>CANGRU010000103.1 GCA_947456315.1 Beijerinckiaceae bacterium
GAAGACGACCGGCCATTGATTGAAAAGCAGGCTGATGGTCATTGGCTCGTAGACGCGCGGGCCAATCTTGATGACCTGACCGAAGAAATAGGTTTTGATTTTGTCTCTCTGGCGCAAGAAGAGAAGGTCGAAACTCTGGGAGGCCTCGTTATCACACTGGCAGGGCGTGTTCTGCCGCGCGGCGAAACCTTCGAAGTTCCGGATGTCATTCGTTTTGATATTCTTGACGCGGATCGTCGACGCTTGAAGCGCTTGCGCCTCACCCTTTTGAGTGCTGGCGCATGATATCGAATTTGCAATGCTGAAGATTGCTCATGCCATCACCTTGTCGGATGGTTGGCGTCGTCATGTGATGGCTTTTGTCGCGGGCGTCATTGGTGCTCTCGCATTGGCTCCGGTGCATGTGATTCCGGCTGCTTTTGTGCCGATGATTGTCAGCGTTCTGCTGTTGGATGGTTTGGCTCCGGTCAAAAGCGCGCGATTTGATAGAACAGCTTTGCGTCAAGCTGGCTTGATCGGTTGGTTTTTGGGATTTGGTTATTTTGTGGCAGGGCTCTGGTGGCTAGGCGCTGCTTTTCTGGTGGATGCTGAAGAATTTGCCTGGGCGCTGCCTTTTGGCGTTGCAGGACTGCCGGCTATTTTGGGTTGCTTCACGGCTTTCGGCATGATGTTGGCGCGTCTGTTGTGGTCGACCGGTTCGACGCGCATTCTGGCTTTGGCGCTGGCATTGGGTATTTCCGAATGGTTGCGCGGCACGCTCTTTACCGGCTTTCCCTGGAACGATTTCGGCATGATGTTGGCTAGCAATCTTGTGTTGGCACAAAGTGCCAGCATCTTTGGATTGCACGGGCTTACATTTTTGTCGGTGTTTATTTTTGCGAGCCCGGCCGTTTTGTCGGATCGCTCGACAGGTCGTAAACCCACGGCGCTGCTCTGGGGTCTTATTCTGCTTGTCGCTTTGACAGCTTTTGGTGCGCTGCGTCTGGCAGGTGCTTCAGATAAAAATGTTGCAGGCGTCAAAATCCGCATCATGCAGCCCAATGTGCCTCAGGATGATCGCTTCAGGATTGAGAACAAAGACCAGATTCTTGATCAATATTTACGCTTGTCTGCGCAGCCCAGTGCACAAGCGCCAAACGGCCTGTCCGACGTCACCCATCTGATTTGGCCGGAATCCGCTTTCCCTTTCATTCTCTCTCGTGATCCCGACTCTCTGGCGCGTATCAGCCGGGCCTTGGGGCGTGTTGTGCTGGTGACTGGAGCGGCGCGGGCGGAGACCGTGAACAGCGGGGCCTTTCCCGGTGAAATCAGAAAAGTTTCTTATTTCAATTCCATACAGGTCCTGACCGGTTCGGGCGCCATTATTGATACCTACGACAAATTGCATCTGGTGCCTTTCGGCGAATATCTGCCGCTTTCCGGATTGCTGGAAAAACTCGGCCTACGGCAATTTGTCCATATTCCCGGTGGATTCGAAGCAGGGATTGCCCGCAAATTATTGGCTGTTCCGGGCTTGCCGGGAGTTTTTCCACTGGTCTGTTATGAGGCCATTTTCCCTGAATCTGTTGAACCGGACTTGCTTCACAAGGCAGGCGTGATCGTGAATGTGACCAATGATGGCTGGTTTGGTCCGACCTTCGGGCCCTATCAGCATTTGGCCCAGGCACGCTTGCGCAGCATTGAAAGCGGACTTCCTTTTTTACGTGCAGCTAATACCGGAATCTCTGCAATCATAGATCCTTATGGTCGCAGTATTGATCAACTAGCGATTGGTGTTGAAGCAGTTCTGGATGCACATTTACCTGCCGCACTCAGCATGCCGTTGATTGCGCACTATCCATTTTTAAGCCCGTTTTTATTGGCTCTTTTTGGTTTCTTGCTTCTCGGTTTTCTGCGCTGGCGGCGTTAAGCACATCGTCAGGTTTGCTCAACAAACTCTTGCCCTGAGCTTTGCTGTCTGAGACAAGACTAATGTTTCAGCAATGCTGAGGTTTGAACGGAAGGCGGCACCGTTCAGGTTTCGAGCATGGAGATAATTGCGCGTGACCAAACAGCCGAACCCCATCGATCTACATGTTGGAAACCGCGTCAGGATGCGCCGTGCGCTTCTAGGTCTGACGCAGGAAAAATTGGGTCTGGCCCTTGGCCTGACCTTTCAGCAGGTTCAAAAATACGAGAAGGGTACCAATCGCATTGGTGCCAGTCGCCTGCAGGCCATCGCCCATGTCCTGGATGTTCCGCCATCCTATTTTTTTGAAGGCGCGACAGATTCGCTGGGTGACATGTCCGGCTTTGCAGACGGAACGCGCACCTTTGTGCCGGATCTTGTGACCTCAACGGAAGGCTTGCACCTCAATCGGGCCTTTGCGCGCATCACTGACCCTAAGGTGCGCCGCCGCATTGTGGATCTCGTTGTTCAAATCGCCGAAAGCCAGGCGAGCATGCCCGAAGCCGCCTCAGAAAGCTCCGCTTGAGCGTTCGTTAAAAAGAACAAAACAGCCTATCTGGCTTGACCTGACGAACGCTCAATGGCACAAGTTTCGACCCCAAGCGCCAATCAACATAGGCGCTCTGCGAAACTGCGCGACCAGCGGAGATGAGTGTGACCAGACAAAATTATTTGTTCACCAGCGAGTCGGTTTCCGAAGGCCATCCCGACAAGGTTTGTGACCGTATCTCTGACGAAGTCGTCGATCTGTTTTTCCGCGAAGGCGCGAAGGCAGGGATCAACCCCTACGACATTCGCGTAGCTTGCGAGACCTTGGCAACCACGAACCGTGTGGTGATTGCGGGTGAAGTCCGCGGGCCTTCTTTTACAGAAGACACAATCATTCATCTGGCGCGACAGGCTATTCGCGATATCGGCTATGAGCAGGACGGGTTCCATTGGGAACGCGCCAACATTGAAGTGTTGCTGCATGCCCAGTCGGTTGATATCGCACAGGGCGTTGATTCGGCCGGCAACAAGGATGAGGGCGCGGGCGACCAGGGCATCATGTTTGGCTACGCTTGCCGCGAAACGCCGGAATTGATGCCTGCGCCGATCTATTATTCGCACAAGATTTTGCAGCTTCTCTCACAAGCTCGCCGCTCGGGCGCTGAGAAGCACCTTGGTCCAGATGCCAAGAGCCAGGTCACAATCCGTTATGAGAACGGCAAGCCAGTCGAGGCCACGCAAATCGTCGTGTCACATCAGCATGTGAAGGAAGATCTCACCTCACAGCAGATTTCCGACATTGTGCGTCCTTATGTCGAGAAAGCTTTGCCAGCCGGCTGGATCACCAAGAACACGCAATGGCACATCAATCCGACCGGCAAGTTCTTCATCGGCGGTCCTGATGGTGACACGGGTCTGACAGGTCGCAAGATTATCGTCGACACATACGGCGGCGCGGCACCTCATGGTGGCGGTGCATTCTCAGGCAAAGATCCGACAAAGGTCGATCGCTCGGCTGCATATGCTGCGCGCTATTTGGCGAAGAATGTTGTGGCCGCTGGTTTGGCCGATCGCTGCAGCATCCAGCTTGCCTACGCGATTGGCGTTGCCGAGCCGCTGTCGATCTATGCGGATCTTTATGACACGGGCAAGGTTGATCCGGCCAAGTTGGAGGCCGTCTTGCGCGAAGCCATGAAATTAACACCGCGTGGTATTCGTGAGCACCTGCAGCTCAACCGTCCGATTTATGCGCGCACCTCGGCCTATGGTCATTTTGGCCGTGCACCGGATGCTGATGGTGGCTTCTCGTGGGAAAAGACCGATCTGGTCGATGCTCTCAAGAGCCGTTTCTGATTAGCTGAAGAGGTCAAAACATGTGTGCGGATGAGATTGCCGGCGCTTCCGGACCAATCAACCGCACACTTTATGGCCGCCGCAAAGGTAAAAAGCTCCGCCAACTTCAGGCGGGGCTTGTGACCAACGAACTTCCGGATATTTCCGTTGATTGCTCGAAAGCCATTGTGCCCGAGCACGTTTTTGAAACAGCTTATTCCGAATATCGTATGGAGATTGGCTTCGGTGGTGCCGAACATCTCGTACATGAATCCGAAAAGCATCCGGATGTTGGCTATATCGGCTGCGAGCCGTTCATCAATGGTGTGGCCAAACTTCTTGTTCAGTTGAATGAAAAGCAATTGCGCAACGTGCGGGTTCATCATGGTGATGCCCGCGATGTGCTATTGCATCTTCCCGAAGCATCGCTTTCGCGTGTGGATGTTTTGTATCCCGACCCTTGGCCGAAATGGCGTCAGCGCAAGCGGCGTTTTTTGTCAGAAAACAACATTGATGAGATTGCGCGTGTGTTGAAGCCAGGAGCAATCTTTCGCTTTGCCACGGATATTGACGATTATGCGGGCTGGGTTCTGGCGCGCGTTCTGAAATCCGACCGCTGGATTTGGCAGGAGTCCAAACCGGGCGCGCGGGCTTGGCAAGAGGCTTGGGAAAATTGGCCCAGCACGCGTTATGAAGCAAAAGCATTCCGCGAGGGCCGCAAGCCTGTTTATTTGAGCTTTATCAAATCAACTTAATCTGTCGCACCGTAGCGATGTAAAGATAAGCCGTGTGCATGGAGCCATGCCTCAGCGCGATCTGTCATAGGCGCCAGCTTTTTTGCAACCTCCCAGAACGCGTCCGAATGGTTCATATGAACCAGATGCGCCACCTCGTGTGCGGCGAGATAGTCCAGCACGAAGGGTGGCGCCATAATCATGCGCCATGAAAAACTGAGAGCCCCACTTGCTGAGCAAGACCCCCAGCGACTGGTTGTGTCACGAACGGTTACGCGTCTTGGGGCAAATCCTAGAGAGCTACAATGTTGCCTGACAGCGTCCTCCAATGCAGCTTGCGCTTCCTTTTTCAGAAAATCATGCAGGCGCCGTGACAAATGGTCTTGCGAGCATGAGACACGGACAATTTTCTCGGCGACGCAGATTTCAACACCGCCCCGCAGACGCTCGATATGTGCAATCGTAAAGTCTTCGCCCTTGAAGGGCAGCGTTGCACCGTCAACAAAGGGAACGGCGCGCGGAACCCGGTTCAGCCGCGCCGCAATCCAAGCCGCATGGCGCTGGGCAAAATCTTTTGCGGCGGCAAAAGAGCTGCGCTTGGGGAGAGTGACAACAACGTCACGTGTGGCATTGCGCACCCGCAAGGTGAAACGTCGCGCAGTTGGGACACGTTTGAGAAGCACGCGATAGTTCACGCCTTCATGGACAACGTCCAAGTGGTCAGGCGTTTTGGGCGTGGCAGTGATCTGTCGGAGCAGACGAAGCATGATGCCAGAATCTAACCGATTCTGGCCGTGTTACGCCAGAGGCGGTTATTCAGCTGAAGCTGCCAGCCTTAGTTGTGGGCGGCCCCCGCGTGCGGCGTCCTGTTCCAGATTGGAAATAAAATCGCGGATCCGGGGGGCAATCTCGGAGCGATAGCGAGAACCATTGAAGACGCCGTAATGACCAACGCCATTTTGCAGGTAATGCACTTTGCGCGAGGCCGGGATATTCACGCAGAGCTCTTGCGCGGCATAGGTTTGCCCAACGCCTGAAATATCGTCCTTTTCACCCTCGACGGTCATCAGGCCTGTGCGATGAATCGCCGTCAAATCGACGCGCTTTCCGCGATGCATCATCTCGCCTTTCGGCAAAGAGTGCCGGACAAAGACGTTTTCAATCGTCTGCATGTAATAATCGGCCGAGAGATCCATGACGGCCATATATTCATCATAGAAATCACGATGCTTTTCGGCTGAATCACCATCGCCTTTGACGAGGTGATTGAACATGTCGACATGGGCATTCACATGGCGGTCCATATTCATGGCCATGAAACCGGACAGCTGCAAAAACCCCGGATAAACCTTGCGTCCAAATCCCGGATAGGGGAACGGCACACTGAAAATGCAATTGCGCTGGAACCATTCAGTTCCACGCTCTTGGGCAAGCGCATTCACCGCCGTGGGGCTACGGCGCGTGTCGATGGGGCCGCCCATCAATGTCATGGACGCGGGAACATATGGGCGCCCTTCAGCCTCCATGCGCGCAACAGCTGCGATCAGCGGGACGGAAGGTTGACAAACGCCCAATGTATGAAGACCGGCACCTTCCAAGTCTTTTCCGAGCAGCTCATAAATTTCGATCAGATAGTCGATGTAATCATCCAGATCGAACGAGCCAGCAGTCATCGGGACCATGCGGGCATCGGCCCAGTCGGTGATGTAGACTTCGTAGTGAGGCAAAAAGGCCTCCACAGTCCCGCGCAACAAGGTGGCGTAATGGCCCGAAAGGGGAGCCACAATCAGGAGACTGGGTTGTGGCTTGTCCAGTTTTGTGACGCGCGAGAAATGCAAGAGACGGCAGAAAGGCTTTTCCCAGACGATCTCTTCTTTGATGTCGACGGTGACGCCGTTGATGCTGGTCGTGTCGAGCCCAAAGCTCGGTTTGCCATAGCGGCGGGTCAGCC
>CANGRU010000104.1 GCA_947456315.1 Beijerinckiaceae bacterium
GAGACCCTGAGGGGGCCTGCGGATCTTCTTTGTTGCGCCGCGCAACAGCTACCCCATCCGGGGGAGCTGTTCAAGGCAGGAAAAAGGCAAGCATAGCCCATGCCGACCCTGCCTTTTCAGCAGCTTACGTTGCGGCTTGGTCGCGCAATCGGCTTAAACTTTCGTCGCGGCCCAAGACTTCCAGGACGTCAAAAATCCCAGGTGACGTGCCACGCCCTGTCAGCGCAGCGCGCAGGGGCTGGGCTACGGTGCCCAGTTTGGCATCCGTTTCCTCGGCATAGGCCCGTACAGCTGCCTCTGCCTCGGCCGCTGACCAATGGGTCAGAGCCTCAAGGCGGGCAATGAGGGCTGGCAAATGCTCGCGGCCTTTGCTCAGAATGTCTTGGGCCTTGGCGTCCATTTCCAGCGGGCGCGCCGCATGCAGGAACTTGGCACCATCGGCCAATTCCACCAGCGTTTTGGCGCGTTCTTTGAGGCCCGGCATAGCTTTTTCCAGCTTGGCACGCATGGATGCGTCGAGCTTGGACAGCAGGTCCTCGCCACCGGGCAAATAGGGCAAAGTCTCGATCAGGATTTGTGTCAGCTCGCTATCAGGCGTGGCGCGCATGTAGTGGCCGTTCATATTTTCGAGTTTCACAAGATCAAAGCGAGCGGCCGAGCGGCCGACCTGAGCCAGATCAAAAGCCTCGATCATTTCATCTGTGGTGAAAAATTCGCGGTCGCCCTGCGACCAGCCCAGACGCACGAGATAATTGCGCAGAGCCGCCGGCAGGAAGCCCAAAGCGCGATATTGCTCGACTCCCAAGGCGCCATGGCGTTTGGACAATTTCGCGCCATCCTGCCCATGAATGAGCGGAATATGCGCCATGATAGGCACGCTCCAACCCAGCGCTTCGTAGATTTGCTTCTGGCGTGCGGCATTGGTGAGATGGTCATCACCGCGAATAATATTGGTGACGCCCATATCGTGATCATCGACCACGACCGCGAGCATATAGGTCGGCGTGCCATCGGAGCGCAGCAGCACGAGATCGTCGAGATCCTTGTTGGGGAAGGTGACGCGACCCTGCACTTTGTCATCGATGATGGTTTCGCCTTCTTTGGGCGCCTTCAGGCGCACCACAGCCTTGCGGCCTTCGGCAATGGCGTCTTGCTCAGCCTGCGTGCCACCCAGATCGCGCCAGCGCCCGTCATAGCGTGGCGGACGGCCTTCCTTGCGCGCCAATTCGCGCATTTCGGTCAGCTCGTCGGCGGTTGCGTAGCATTTATAAGCCAGCCCTTTGGCGAGCAGTTCGTGGGCAACTTCCGCATGCCGTTTGGCGCGCGCAAATTGATAGATTGTGTCGCCATCCCATTTCAGACCGAGCCAGTCGAGGCCATCGATAATCGCCTCAATGGCGGCATCGGTGGAGCGCTCGCGATCCGTGTCTTCGATGCGCAACAACATGGTGCCGCCATTGTGCTTGGCAAAGAGCCAATTGAACAAAGCCGTGCGCGCCCCGCCAATATGCAGAAAGCCCGTGGGCGAGGGAGCAAAACGCGTGACCACTTTGTCGGACATGAAGGCACTCGATGTTTTTTGGAATGGAAGTGATTGGGCGCCCGTGTAGCATAGGCGCGCCGATGGGGGGAGGCTTTTCGCTTTCTGATTGCCCCTGTCAGGCTTGATTTGAGTTGTTTTTATGACGGGTTCGCTCAGCAAATCAGGGGCAGGGGTCTCCGGCACAGGTCTTTGGGGCCTGACGGCTGGCCCGCGGCCATCTTTTACACTGACGGGACTATGGGCATGGCTGGCCCGTCAATTCGCGCAGGAAGACCGCGAGCGGCGCTATTTCCTCTGGCTGCCTGTGGGGGCGCTCACGGGCATATTGGCCTTTTTTGGCGCCGCGCGAGAGCCGGCCCTATGGGCGCCAGCGCTCGGATTGGCGCTTTGCGGGTTTGTCGCCTGGGTCGCTCACTGGCGCGGCGCGCGGGTGACGTCGGCGGTCTTTTGCCTCTTCTCCTTTGTCATGGCCGGATATCTGGCGGCCACCTTGCGCACGCAATCTGTCGGCGCACCGATTTTGGCTGGCATGAAGGTCACCAAAGTTACCGCACTGATCGTAAGCGTGGACGAGCGGGCCAATGGCGGCGGGCGGTTACTGTTGCGCGTGGTGGATATGGAGGCCGTCGCGCAAGACGCGCGTCCCGCACGCCTGCGTGTCACCTTGCGCACGCTGGGTGGATTGCAAGCCGGACAAACCATTCGTGCCACCATGCGTTTGATGCCACCGGCTGAAGCGGCTGAGCCCGGCGGTTATGATTTTGCACGCGAAGCTTATTTCCAAAGTATCGGGGCTGTGGGCAGCATTGCCTCGCGTGTTGAAACGCTTCTCCCTGTGACTTTGAGCTGGGCGGATTGGTTTGGTGTCAATGTGGATCGTGCGCGCAATGATCTGACACGGCGCATTGCCTCGACCATCGGCGGTGATGATGGCGCTGTGGCGGCGGCTCTTGTCACGGGAAAACGCGGGCTCATCAGTGAAGATGCCAATGAGGCTTTACGCGGGGCTGGCATTTATCACGTCGTGTCGATTTCAGGTCTGCATATGGTGCTGGCCGCAGGCCTGTTCATGTGGAGTTTGCGGGCGTTTCTGGCTTTGTTTCCAGCCGTTGCGCTGACTTGGCCGGTCAAGAAAATATCAGCTGCTTTTGCGATGCTCGGCGCCACGGCCTATTGCATTTTTGCGGGCTCGGAAGTTGCCACCGAGCGCTCTCTCATCATGATTTTGGTGATGCTGGGGGCAGTTCTTTTTGATCGCCCTGCTTTGTCGATGCGCAATCTGGCGGTCGCCGCGCTGATTGTCATGGCGCGTGAACCCGAAAGCGTGATGGGGCCCAGTTTCCAAATGTCCTTTGCTGCTGTGGCCGCCATGGTCGCGCTGTTCGAACGCGGACCGCAAGATGAAACGCAGGAGAAGGATTTCGCATTTGCGTCACGCATGATGCGTGCGCTTGGCGTGATGTTGCTGACAACGGCTGTTGCGGGTTTGGCCACGGGGGCTTTTGCCTCGTTTCATTTTCACCGCATCAATCCTTATTCGATGATCGGCAATGCGCTGACGTTGCCGCTTGTTGAATTCATCGTCATGCCCGCGGCTTTGATCGGTGTCGTGCTGGGCCCTTTCGGCTGGGATGCCTGGGTGTGGACCATTATGGGCTGGGGCATATCGGGCATGATGGAGGTGTCACGTATGGTCGCGGCGCTGTCAGGCTCGACGTTGCACCAGACGGGCTTCGGCTTGCCAGCCTTGCTGCTGATCACTTTCGGGATTCTCTGGAGCTGCCTGTGGCGCAGCCAGATCCGTTATGCCGGATGTGTGATTTTGGCGCTTGGATGCGCTGTCGCCTCGTTGGATCGCCCGCCTGATCTGTTGGTTGATCCACGCGGGCGCAGTCTGGCTATGCGAGGTTTTGACGGACGATTGCAGGTACTGCACGGCAAGGGCAATGATTTTGCCGTGTCGCAATGGCTGTTGGGCGACGGCGACAAAAGGAAACCCGATGATGTGTCACTGGTTTCAAAAGTGGGATGCGATCTGTCCGGCTGTATCGCCACCTGGGTGGATGGTCGCACAATCGCGCTCGTGCTGGAGCCGCAAGCCTTGGGAGAAGATTGCGCGCGTGCGGATGTGGTGATCACACGGCTATATGTCGGAGCGCGCTGCAAGGGCCCCGAACTGGTGCTGGACGGCGCGCATTTTGCGGCCTACGGCGCCACAGCCATCAGCCTGCGTGCGGACGGGACTTGGGTGATGCGCGTCTCGCGCCCTGAGGGCACGCAACGGGCTTGGTATCCGGCACGCCAGATGCGTTTTGCGCGTGTGCCGGTTGCTGCGGGTGGGGATGTTTTGGATGAGGAGACGGACCCGCGCAGTTTTTCGGCTGAGTAAGACGTTGTCATTGCGAGCGAGGGGGAAGTTTCTATCCCTCCCCCTTGAGGGGAGGGCGACTCGCTGCAAAGCAGCGAGCGGGGTGGGGGTCGCGTGATCTATGGACGTGGGACATGCGTGAAGACACCATCATTAAAAAATGCGCGACCCCCACCCCTAGCCCCTCCCCTCAAGGGGGAGGGGCTAGGCGTCTGGCATGCACAACATTCTTCGAAATGATGAAGTTGCAATACGAATGAAAAGGCTGCGCCTAGTATTTGCGGATCAAACTCACCAGCTTGCCCTGAATGCGCACGCGGTCTGGCCCGAAAATGCGCGTCTCATAGGCCGGATTGGCGGCTTCCAGGGCAATGGAGCCACCCTTTTTGCGCAGGCGCTTCAAAGTGGCTTCCTCATCGTCGATCAGAGCCACAACAATATCGCCCGTCTCGGCAGTGTCCTGCTTGCGGATGATCACAGTGTCATCATCCAGAATGCCGGCTTCGATCATCGAGTCACCGCGCACTTCCAAGGCGAAATGCTCGCCCATTCCCAAAAACTCCGGCGGCATGGGAATGGAATGCGATGCACTCTGGATGGCCGAGATCGGCGTGCCGGCCGCGATGCGACCCATGACCGGAATCTGAAAAGAATCGAACGTCTCGTCCATGCGCAGGGCGGGCATTTTGGGTGCGCGGGAGAGATCGCCCTCGATGACCGAGGGGTTGAACTTGCCGGGGCGGGGAGAGGGCGAGGCGCTCTCGGGCATGCGCAGCACTTCCAGCGCGCGCGCACGGTTGGGCAGGCGGCGGATAAAGCCACGCTCCTCAAGCGCCATGATGAGCCGATGGATGCCCGATTTCGAGGCCAGATCCAGCGCATCCTTCATTTCGTCGAAGGACGGGGGAACGCCGGTCTCCTTGAGCCGCTCATTGATGAAACGCAGGAGCTCGCTCTGCTTTTTGGTCAGCATGGGTTTGGTCCCCGAAATTTTGGGCGTTCAGCCGATCCCGCCAAGGGGCACCTGAACGCAGGCACCTCATGACTAGCGGAATCGGTTAAACAAAGCGTGAACAAATTAGCATGTTTTGCTTTTGTTCCGCAAGGGGGACGTTAGACCCGCAGCATCCGGCACATGTCGCCTGCCTTGGCAGCGGGGGCATTGGCTTCGCGCACGATCAGGCATTGGGCCTCTGACAGGATGCGCAGCATGGAGGAATCCTGACGCGAGAAGCTCTCGACCAGCGGGTGGCCGTCCTTCGTGCCCGTGATGCGGGCGCGCAGGTAATCTTGGCGGCTGTCATTCTCGGGCAGATCGCCCGCCAGCACTGCGACTTCTGTGCGGTCCTCGCCAGCCAGCGGGTCACCCGAGAGCGCGCGCACCAGCGGTACCAGAAACAGCAGGCCGCAGACAATGGCCGAGACGGGATTGCCGGGCAGGCCGAGAATGCGCATATCGCCGATTTGCCCGTGCATCAGCGGTTTGCCCGGACGCATGGCGATGCGCCAGAAGCCGAGCTCCATGCCTTCACGCGCGAGCGCTGTCTGCACAAGATCATGATCGCCGACCGATGCGCCGCCGAGTGTGACGAGCACATCGGCACCATGCGCACGCGCGGCGCGGATGGCGGCTTCAATGGCTGAAAAATTATCGCCTGCAATGCCCAGATCGATCACGTCAGCGCCGGCATTTTCGGCATAAGCGCGCACAGCAAATGTGTTGGAGGCGACAATCTGATCAGGCCCGATTTCTTCGCCCGGACGCACGAGCTCGTCACCTGTGGCGAGCAGCGCCACACGCGGGCGGCGGGTCACCGGCAAGGCTGGATGATTCATCGCAGCCGCCAGAGCAAGTTCTGCGGGGCCAAGTCTCTGGCCTTTTTTCAGCAGCACATCACCGGTTGAAAAATCGAGCCCCGCACGGCGCACGTAGCGGCCGAGCGTTTCAGGCTCAAGCGCTGTGACCAGCTCGCCATCGCTTGTCGTGTTTTCCTGAATGAGGATTGTGTCGGCACCCTCTGGCACGGGAGCGCCTGTGAAAATGCGCACCGCTTCGCCTTCTTGCAGTTTCCCTTGAAAGCGGCGGCCTGCCGCACTCTCGCCAATCACGTTTAAGGTGGCGGGGGTATTTGCAATGTCGGCAGCGCGTACGGCATATCCATCCATCGCGGATGCCGGAAAGGGCGGTTGTGTGCGCAGCGCTGACACATCCTGCGCCAAAGTGCGGCCACGACATTGGGCAAGCGGCACATGTTCTTGTGGCAAAGGTTCGCGCGCACTTTGCAGGACGCGCGTTAGCGCATCAGCAACAGGGAGCAGCGGCGCGCGGCTCACGGATGATCCCGATGCCAGTCGCCGGATTTCCCGCCGCGCTTTTCCATCATGCCAATGCCTTCAATGGTCATGAAGCGATCCACGGCTTTCAGCATGTCATAGACGGTCAAACAGGCAACACTGACGGCGGTCAAAGCTTCCATTTCGACGCCCGTCTGGCCACCGACTTTGACTTCCGCACGCACATGAATGCCC
>CANGRU010000105.1 GCA_947456315.1 Beijerinckiaceae bacterium
GCTGTGGCTGATATTCGCCAAGCTGAGAGCGACATCGGCCTTCCCGCCACTATCATCGGCACATTTTCCGCCGATGCCGCCGAATTTTCCCGATCACTGGCAAGCCAGCCATGGCTCATACTCGCGGCGATCATCACCATCTATATTGTGCTCGGCGTTCTCTATGAGAGCTTCGCGCATCCTTTCACCATTCTCACCACTTTGCCGTCCGCAGGCGTTGGCGCTTTGCTGGCATTGTGGATCGGTGGCCATGATCTGTCCGTCGTGGCTTTGATCGGCATTATTCTGCTCATGGGCATTGTGAAGAAAAACGCGATCATGATGATCGACTTTGCGCTTGTGGCCGAACGTGAACAGGGGCTCACGCCGGAAGAGGCGATCATCCGCGCCTGTCTGCTCCGCTTTCGCCCGATCATGATGACCACGCTTGCGGCTTTGTTTGGCGCGCTGCCGCTGGCGCTTGCCTCCGGCATGGGCAGTGAATTGCGCGTGCCGCTCGGCGTCACCATTGTCGGCGGCCTGCTGCTCAGCCAATTACTGACGCTTTACACAACGCCTGTGATCTATCTGGCAATTGACCGTTTCCGTCAGAGCGAGAAAAAATTCAGCCCCAATTGGCAGGAGCCCGTGCCGTGAGCGCGCTGTCGCAGCGCTTTATCTTCCGCCCGATAGCCACGGCCCTGCTTTGCCTTGGCCTGTTACTCGGCGGCGCTGTCGCCTGGTTTGCCTTGCCTGTTGCCAGCATGCCCAATGTGGAGTTTCCCACCATCCGCGTCATGGCCTCGCGGCCAGGCGCTGACCCCTCCACCATGGCCGCCACAGTCGCCGCGCCATTGGAGCGCGCCCTCAGCAATGTTGCGGGCATTGTCGAGATGACATCCTCCTCGACATTGGGCACCAGCGCGATCACCATCCAGTTTGATCTCAATCGCCGCATTGATATGGCCGCGCGCGATGTGCAGGCGGCGATCAATGCGGCCGTGCCTGATCTGCCGGGCGACATGCCCAATCTGCCGATCATTCGCAAAGCCAATCCCAATGGCATGCCCGTGCTCATTCTGGCGATGACGTCTGACACGCTGGCACCTGACGCGCTTTACGATCTCGCCGACACGATTGTGGCGCAGCGCATGGCGCAAGTGGATGGCGTGGCCGAAGTGCAAGTCAATGGTTCAGAACAGCCCGCCATCCGTGTGCGGCTTGATCCGGCGCGCATTGCGGCCATGAATCTCTCGCTCGAAGACATTCGCCTCGCACTGGCTGCGGCCAATACATTTTCGCCCACGGGCGGCTTTGACGGGGAAGCCCGTCTCCTTTCTCTTGCCACCAATGGTCAGCTGAAAACCCCCGAGGATTATGCCGATCTTGTTCTGCGCACACGCGCCAATGCTGTGGTGCGGCTGGGGGATGTGGCAGACATCATCCGCGGCACCCGCAACACGCGCTCGGCCGGCTGGTTCGATGGCAAGCCCGCGGTGCTCATTCAAGTCACCAAACAGCCTGACGCCAATGTGATTGAAACCGTCGATGGCGTGAAAGCCATTCTGCCTGCGTTGCGCCAATGGATTCCGCCCGGCGTCACATTCAATGTCATGTCGGATCGCACCGTCACCATCCGCGCCACAGTGGCTGATTTGCAAAAGACCCTGCTTGTTTCCATCGCACTGGTCATGGCGACTGTCTTTCTGTTCTTGCGCGAGCGAACAGCCACACTGGCGGCCGGCATCACCATTCCACTGTCGCTGGCTGGCACCTTCATCCTGATGTGGATGTGCGGTTTTACCATCGACACATTGTCGCTCATGGCGATCATCATCGCTGTGGGCTTTGTCGTCGATGATGCCATTGTCATGATCGAAAACATCCACCGCAATCGCGACAGCGGCATGGCGCCCGTGCAAGCCGCGCTGCTGGGCGCGAAACAAATCGGCTTCACCATTATTGCCATCAGCCTATCACTGGTGGCGGCCTTTGTGCCGATGCTGTTCATGTCAGGCGTGATTGGCCGCGTGTTCAGAGAGTTTTCACTCACCATGGTCTTTGCCATTGGTGTCTCGACACTTGTCTCGCTGATTGTCACGCCCACCATTTGCGCCCATGTGCGCGAAAAGCCGCTGACCCTGCCATCCCGATTTGACGCGGCGCTCGCTTGGTTGAAGTCGCTTTATGCCAAAAGCCTCACACCGGCCTTGGCGAGCCCGGCTGTGTCGATCATCGCTGTGCTGGTCACCACTTTGCTGACTGTGCATCTTTTCCGCACATTGCCGAAAGCTGCCATTCCGCAAGATGACATAGGCCTCGTCTTTGCATGGACAGAAGCGGCAAGCGATGTCTCCTTCCCGCGCATGCGTGAATTGCAACAGCAGGCCACTGACATTGTGGCGGGGGACACAAGCGTTGCTTCAACCGCCTCCTTTGTCGGCTCCGGTTTTACGAGCAATACGGGGCGCATGTTTATCAGCCTGAAGCCACCGGGTGAGCGCAAAGACACCACGCAGCAGGTGATTGATCGCTTGCGCGTTCCCCTCACGGCAATCCCCGGTGTGCGCACCTATCTCTGGCAGATGAGCGATGTGCGCGTGGGCGGGCGGCCCTCGCGCTCCAATCTGCAATTCACACTATGGGGCGCCAGTTCTGAAGAGATCGATGAATGGACACAAAAGGCGCTCGCGCGTTTGCGCCAGCTCCCCGACATTGTCGATGTCTCGAGTGATCGCGACAAAGGCGGCTTGCAAGCCCGTGTGGCCATTGATCGCAACGCCGCCGCGCGCCTTGGCGTGTCGATGACCGATATCAACAATGCGCTGTCCAACAGCTACAGCCAGCGCCAGATCTCGACCATCTATGGTGAGCGCAATCAATATAAGGTTGTGTTGGAAGTCGCCGCTGATCGCCAGAATGATCCCGGTGATCTGGCGGGTTTGCATGTCGCGGCCAAGAGCGGACAACAGATTCCACTGGCAACGCTGGCCACCATCGAGCGGCGTATGGCGCCGGTTGCCGTCAACCACACAGGCCTCTTTGCCTCCGCCACCATCAGCTACACCAATGCGCCAAACACCCCTGTCGAGACCGCCAACCGCGCGGTGCAAGAGGCAGTGCTCTCGCTATATCCGCCCGATTCCATCCGCACCGATTTTTCGGGCGATGCCAAATTTGCCGAGGAGAGCAGCGCAAGTCAGGGCTGGCTGCTTCTGGCAGCACTGGTCTGCGTCTATCTGATCCTTGGTATTCTGTATGAAAATCTACGCCATCCTTTGACGATTATTTCGACCTTGCCATCAGCCGGTCTGGGCGCCTTGCTCGCACTCTGGATCACCGGCACAGAGCTGTCGCTGATTGCCTTCATCGGCATGATTTTGCTGATCGGCATTGTGAAGAAAAACGGCATCATGCTGGTTGATTTTGCGCTCACCGCTCAGCGCGAGCGCGGGCTTGATGCGGCGAGCGCCATGGGGGAAGCCTGTCTCGCGCGCTTCCGCCCCATTCTCATGACAACGCTGGCGGCCATGTGCGGCGCGCTGCCTTTGCTCTTTGCCGATGGGCCGGGCGCTGAAATGCGCCGCCCCTTGGGCATTACCATTGTTGCGGGACTGGCCCTGTCCCAACTCATCACCATTTATACCACGCCGGTGATTTACGTGGCGCTTGATCGCTTGCGCCGGAGCAAAAGCGCATGATGACCGTGCTCGCCATTCTCTTCCCTGTCGGGGCTTTTTTCGCTTTCATCACAGGCGATCTCTTTGTGAGCGGGCTGCTCGCACTGGTATCCGTGATGCTGTGGCGCGCCATGCTCACCCGTTGACATAAAAAAAGCCCGCCGGAACCGGCGGGCTTTCTTATTTTGGGTGAACCGTCTGACTTAGTGCAGGCCGGTCTTCATTGCTGCGGCTGAGGCATCTTCCTGACCGGAGGCATCAGAGCCTGCGCCATTGAAATATGCATTCAGGATCACTGCAACAATTGTGGTGAGCAGAATGCCGGAATCGAGGATCGGCTTCAGTTCACGCGGCAGCTTGTCGAAAATATTGGGCGCAACCAGCGTCAGCATGCCAACGCCGATACCAATGGCGACAATCATGAGATTGTTGCGATTGGTGTTGTAATCGACATTCGAAAGAATGCGGATGCCCGTTGCAGACACCATGCCGAACATGACAATGCCTGCACCGCCCAGCACGAAGACCGGAATGGCTGCAAACACAGCTGCAAGCTTGGGGATGAGGCCCAACACGATCAGGATCAAACCGCCCGCAATCGCCACCCAACGCGAACGCACGCCCGTCACACCGACAAGGCCCACATTCTGCGAGAAGGACGTATAGGGGAAGGTGTTGAAAATGCCGCCCAGAATTGTGCCCACGCCATCGGCGCGCAGGCCGCGGGTGAGATCTTCCGAGGTCAGCTTCTTGCCGGTCATTTCACCCAGCGCCAGGAACATGCCGGTTGATTCAACCATGACCACGATCATGACGATCGACATGGTCACCACCGACCAGAAGTCGAAAGTCGGCATGCCGAACTGCAGCGGATAGACAAAATCAAACCAGGGTGCGCTAGCAACCGTGGCAAAATTCATCTTGCCGACGATGACCGCAATCGCACCACCAAAGATGATGCCGAGCAGCACAGCGATATTGGCAAAGAAGCCTTTTGCGAATTTGGCAATCAGCAGAATGGCCACCAGCACGGCCAGAGCAATGCCCATATTGTCGAGCTGACCGAAGGCCGGATTGGGGAAATCACCCATCACGCCATCCAGCGGCTTTTTGATCGTGGCAAAACCACCACCAAACCAGCCAATGCCGATGCGCATCAGGGTAATGCCGATCACCGTGATGATCGTGCCGGTCACCACCGGCGGGAAGAAGCGCAGCAAGCGCCCGATCAGCGGCGAGACGAGTGCAGCAAACAGACCGGCTGCAATCACCGAGCCGTAGATTTGCAAGAGAATGGCATTGGGCGTCATGCCCGCACCCTTGCCTGCGCCTATCATGGCGAGCATGGGAGCCACAGAGGCGAAGGTCACGCCCATCATGACGGGCAGACGAATGCCGACACCACCAAAACCAAACGCCTGCACAAGGGTCGCAAGACCGCAGGCAAACAGATCGGCATTGATGAGCATTGTGCGCTGTTCTGGAGACAGACCAAGTGCGCCCGAGATGATCAGCGGGACGGCCACAGCCCCCGCATACATGACAAGCACATGCTGAATGCCAAGTGCCGCTAGTCGCGGCGCTGGCAGAATTTCGTCAACTGCATGCGGGTCAGACATAATACCCCCTCTTTTTGTTTTGGTCGCCGAGGCGACCCTTTACACCTCCAGCCGCTTCAGGCTGGCAAGCGATCCTTCAATCGCAGAAGGGCGATGCGCTCGATTTGCGTCAAAGCCTCCTGGAATTCCGTTTCAACATCATGCGCAATGCGGCGCTCAAAAGCAGCCAGGATCGCGTCTTTTCCGGCACCCTTCACCGCCATGATGAAAGGAAAGCCAAAGCGCGCCTTATAGGCGTCATTCAGCCTTGTGAACTTGGCCAGCTCTTCAGGTGTCAAAGTGTCGAGCCCCGCCGAGCCCTGCTCTTTGGTGGAATCGGCTGTGAGCTCTTTGGCCAACGCAAGACGGCCTGCCAAATCAGGATGCGCATTGATGAGCGCGAGTTTTTCATCGCGGGTCATCTGCCGCATCACGGCCACCAGTGCCGCATGCAAACCATCGGCGCGATCTTGCGCTGCTCCTAAACCTTGCTGATGCGCGCGCCGCGCAATCTGCGGCGTGTGTTCAAAAATGTCACCGAAGGCGGCAACGAAATCGTCTTCACCCATGCGCGAGGGCTGCATCATGATCCCCGATAGGTTGAATAAGCCCAAGGCGAAACCAGCAAAGGCACATGATAATGACCATCGGCTTCGCGCATCACAAACCTGATCGGCACGATGTCGAGGAAACTGGTCTCTGCATCACTGTCACCAATGGCTTTGAAATAATCGATGACATAAAAGCGCAACTCATATGTGCCGGTTGCATAATCATCGCCGATCAGCAGCGGCGCATCCGTGCGTCCATCTGAATTGGTGGTGACGCTTTTGACGAGCACCGCTTGTCCCTGCGCATCCATGCGCATGAGGTCGGCGCGCATACCAGGCGCTGGCTTTCCACGTTTGATATCGAGCACATGCGTCGAAAGGCGTCCCATTGGAATCTCTCTCCCGTTTGGGAAATCATAATCTTTGCCAATCAAGGCATTGTCAAAAAAGGATTGAAACTGCTCAAGGCCCATTCAGGCCAATCCCTCCCCCAGTCTTTGGTCTTAAGGGTAGAGGGCGGCCTGTTTGGCGAGATAAGTCCGCACATCA
>CANGRU010000106.1 GCA_947456315.1 Beijerinckiaceae bacterium
GCGCTGGCGCGACATTTCGAGCAGACCGAAATGCGAAATGCGACCGACCTGGATGCGGGCGCGGTCATTCTTCAGCGCATCCTTGATGCGCCGCTCGACTGCACGATTGTTGCGGCCTTCTTCCATGTCGATGAAATCGACCACGATGAGGCCGGCCAGATCGCGCAGACGCAATTGGCGGGCGACTTCATCAGCCGCTTCCAGATTGGTGCGCAAAGCCGTGTCTTCGATATTATGTTCGCGGGTCGAGCGACCCGAGTTCACGTCGATGGCGACCAGAGCTTCCGTCTGGTTGATGACGATATAGCCGCCCGATTTCAGCGTGACATTGTTGGAGAACATCGCGTCGAGCTGGGCTTCCGCACCAGCTTTGGCAAACAGCGCCTGCGGCTCATTCCACAATTGCACGTTTTTGGCGTGGCTCGGCATCAGGAGGCGCATGAATTCTTTCGCTTCGCGGAAGCCTTCTTCGCCCGAGACGGTCACATCATCGATGTCTTTATTGTAGAGATCGCGGATCGCGCGCTTGATCAGGGAGCCTTCCTCATAGACGAGGCAGGGCGCGGATGATTTCAGCGTCAATTCGCGCACGGTTTCCCACATACGCATCAGATATTCGAAGTCGCGACGCACTTCCTGCTTGGTGCGCGAGGCACCGGCCGTGCGCAGGATCACGCCCATGCCATCGGGCACTTCGAGTTCCTGGGCAATGGACTTGAGACGCTTGCGATCAGCGGCATCGGTAATCTTGCGCGAAATGCCACCACCGCGCGCGGTGTTGGGCATGAGCACGGAATAGCGACCTGCCAGCGACAGATAGGTGGTCAGAGCCGCGCCCTTGTTGCCGCGCTCTTCTTTGACGACCTGCACGAGCAGCACCTGACGGCGCTTGATCACTTCCTGGATTTTATACTGGCGGCGCAGGCGCTGGTAGCGATTGGGCACTTCTTCCATGGCGTCGCCGCCAATGTGCTCGACCTGCTGTTCTTCGTCATCTTCGCCGTGGTCGTCTTCATCCTCGTCAGAACGCTCACGCGCCTGCACGTCACCCTCGGCACGGGGCTGGTCATCATCGGCTTCCACCGTGACGTCAGGATCGACAGCCAGAACTTCGTGATGATGCTCTTGCTGCGGCTCTTGGTGAGAGTCTTGGTGAGTTTCTTGGTTCGGCTGGTCCGGGCTTGCTTCTGCGGCAGGCGCATCCTGATCGTCGCGGGCGACGATTTCGCCCTCGATCACATCGCCTGTTTCACCTGCTGCAAGTTCAGCCTGTTCGCCATCGGCCTGTTCCGAAACGCTGTCGTCAGGACGCGCACGCTTTTCAGGGCGGCGACGGCGCGAGGAGCGGCGCTGGCGATTGTCATCTTCATCTTCATCGCGATGCGAACGGGCTTCTTCTTCCAGAAGCGCCAGACGATCAGCGACCGGGATTTGGTAATAATCGGGATGGATTTCCGAAAAGGCCAAAAACCCATGGCGATTGCCGCCATATTCAATGAAGGCGGCTTGCAACGAGGGTTCGACCCGCGTCACTTTTGCCAGATAGATATTTCCACGCAGCGGCTTCTTATTGGCCGCCTCGAAATCGAATTCTTCGACGCGGTTACCACGCAGTACCACCACCCGGGTTTCTTCCGGGTGGCTGGCGTCGATCAGCATTTTGTTGGCCATGTGAGACTCTTGTCCTCACGTCCGGCCTTGGAGAGACACGTCGGGTGCGAGCGCGCATGAGCGCGGAGACGGACGACGATCCCGGCAAGGGCAGGGACGCGACATATGTTTGAGAAAGATAGACCGGTTCCGCTGCACCAGCTCGTGTGAGCAGGGCGAGGACGGCGCCGTGAATGAGGGAAATCGGGCCCAACAAGGCCCGCAGGTGGTTGGCACGCAAGGAAGACAAAATGGACGATGCGGCGCAGGAAGCGGCCTCGAGAAACATCTCAAGTCCGGAAACTCGACCCTTGGCCGTCATATGATCCCGTGCGGGACGGACCATTTGCTTCAATACCTTAAATGATCGGCCGTAGTGGCCGGGGTATCCCGGTTCCGGGTCTCAACGCGGTCGCTGGGGTCGCCTCGTCCGAACGCAAAAACCCTTGGGAAGGGATGGCGGGGATGGCGGGACACTAGGGCCAACGCGGGGGCGCCCGTTTCGGGGCGCTAACCTGTCCCGGAAAAGGGACATGACCTTCTTAGCGGTAGTTCCGCCTCGTTGGCAAGGCGCGTCTGCGCTTTGGGCCATTAGGCCAAAGTCTGCCTGAGAGGATTTGATGGTTTGGGGGCTGAAAAGCGTCACCATTTAACATTATAGAAGGGCCATGCCTGCATGATTCAGGTCACCCTGTTGGATCAGCCCTTGCCCTTTCGTCTAAAAATCTCTTTTTTTCAGTCACTTGCGCTTGTCGCGGGGATGCTGTGGCTGGTCTCTACAGGGCCGCTCAGCGCCCAGCCTGTGGCGCGCGCAGCCCGGATCGAGCAGACCGGAGCCACGACCCGCCTCATTTTTTCGCTCTCGGCCCGCGTTGAGGCTGACGCTTATGTGATGTCCTCACCCGATCGGGTCATTGTCGATATGCCCGAAGTCATCTTCCAATTGCCGGTCGGGTCAGGTGCGGGTGAGCCGGTTGTGCGCGGCAAAAAGCCGGCCCCCAAAGTTGTTGCCTCGTATCGTTACGGCCAGTTTGCGGCGGGCAAATCACGTCTGGTGATTGATCTGGGGCGTCCGGCCGTGGTTCTGGCGACACATGCCATTCCAGCCACTGGCGGCTATGAGCTCATCATCGAAATGCAGGAGGTGGAACAACCCGCCTTTGCCGCCGCTGTGAGACGCGCCGCTCAAGAGGCCATTGCCCGCGATATTCTCTCGGATACGCCGCGCGCCTCCCAAAAGCCGCGCGATGGATCTGCCGCTTTGCCGGTGATTGTCATCGACCCGGGCCATGGTGGCATTGATGTGGGCGCTCAGGCCTCGGCAACAGTCCAGGAGAAAGACATTGTCTTCGACTTTGCCAAAACGCTGCGCAGCCAGCTCGAGAAGACGGGACGCTACAAAGTCCTGATGACCCGCAATACGGATGTCTTCGTGCCGTTGGCCCAGCGTGTCAAAATTGCCCGTGATGTCTCGGCGGACCTCTTTATATCGATCCATGCCGATATTCTGTCTGACCCGCAGGGTGTCTCGGGGGCGACTTTCTATACGGTGTCGGACAAAGCCTCCGATCGCGAGGCGGCGCGGCTGGCGGAAAAGGAAAACCTCGCTGACAGCGTGGCAGGGCTCGAAGGCAATGATGATGCGGGCGATGTCTCCGACATTCTCTTTGACTTGACCCGCCGCGAGACGCGCACCTGGTCCCATTCCTTTGCCAAAACGCTGGTCCGCTATTGGGGCGAGGCGGGGCCGGTGAACAAAAACCCGCATCGCTCGGCGGGGTTCAAGGTGCTCAAGGCCCCCGACGTGCCCTCGGTCCTGCTTGAACTCGGCTATCTGTCCAATGCGCGCGATACGGCCTCCCTGACCCGTCCGGAATGGCGGGGCAAGGCGGCTGAGGCCGCCACCCGTGCGGTGGATGCCTTTTTCGCCAATCGGGCCGGAAGTGCAGCGACCGGCAAAGCGAACAATAGGTGAGCTGGTCGCCCTCGGCCATTGCGGGGGGCGGCGCGCCCCATTAAGACCACAAATCATGCGCAAGGCTGGCCCCTGATGATTGGGATGGCCGCCGGCAGACAAGGGTTTTCACGTGATACGGCTGATAGCGCGTTTTTTCGGCTTTGCATTTGCCACAGGCACGATCCTGTTTGCGCTCGGCGCTGCCGTGACGGCCGGACTTGTCTGGCATTACCAGCAAGATCTGCCTGATTACACGCAACTGCAAAATTACGAGCCGCCGGTGATGACGCGCGTGCATGCGGGCGACGGATCGCTGATCGCAGAATATGCGCGCGAGCGCCGTCTCTATCTGCCGTCCTCCGCCATTCCGCCTCTGGTGAAACAGGCGTTCATCTCGGCCGAAGACAAGAACTTCTATTCGCACAATGGCATCGATCCCGAAGGCATCGCGCGTGCGGTGGTGATCATGCTGCAAGGCTCCAAGCGCGTGCAGGGTGCCTCGACCATCACCCAGCAGGTCGCCAAAAACTTCCTGCTCGGCAATGAACGCTCCTTCGAGCGCAAAATCCGCGAAGCTCTGCTGTCGTTCCGCATTGAAGCGGCCTATTCCAAAGAGCGCATTCTCGAACTTTATCTGAACGAGATTTATCTCGGTCTCGGCAATTACGGCATTGCGGCTGCCGCGCTGAATTATTACGGCAAGGCCGTGCAAGAATTGACGCTCTCGGAAGCCGCCTATCTGGCGGCACTGCCCAAGGGTCCGAACAATTATCATCCCTTCCGCTATCGTGATGCCGCCATCGTGCGCCGCAATTATGTGATTGATCGCATGATGGCCGATGGCGCGATCACCAGCGCCGACGGCGAAAAGGCCAAGACCGAGCCGTTGGGTGTCAACCCGCGTGTGCTGTCACCCAATTCCTATGCGGCGGGTTATTTCGCGGAAGAAGTGCGCCGTGAATTGCTGGATCGTTACGGCGAAAAGAAACTCTATGAGGGCGGCCTGTCGGTGCGCGCCACGCTCGATCCCAAAATGCAGCTCTGGGCGCGCAAAGCACTGGTTGATGGTCTTGTGCGCTATGATGAAGCGCGCGGTTTCCGCGGCGCCATGCGCTCGATTGATGTGTCGGGCGATTGGGGGCCGTCTCTGGCCGAGATTCCGGTGCTCGGTGACGTGGCGCCATGGCGGCTTGCTGTTGTCTTGGATGTGAATGATGCCGTTGCACGTGTCGGTTTGCAGCCTGTCAAAGAGCGTGGCGGTGAAATCAGTCGCGAGCGAGTGACGGGGACACTTCCTGCTGATGGCGTGAAATGGACGCGCAAACCTTTGCGTCAGGCTTTGCAAGCGGGCGATGTGATTTATGTCGAACCGGTCGAAGGCAAGGCGGGACAATATCGCCTGCGCCAGATTCCGGATATTTCCGGCGCCATTGTTGCGATGGACCCTTATACGGGCCGCGTCTTTGCCATGGTGGGCGGTTTCTCCTTTGATCAATCGGAGTTCAACCGCTCGACGCAGGCGCTGCGCCAGCCGGGCTCGTCGTTCAAACCGATTGTCTATGCAACCGCACTCGACAATGGCTATACGCCATCCTCCATCGTGATGGATGCCCCGATCGAAATCGATCTGGGTCCGGGTGTCGGCATCTGGCGTCCCGAAAATTACGACGGCAAGTCGGGTGGTCCGCGCACGCTGCGCTATGGCATCGAACATTCCAAAAATCTGATGTCGGTGCGCTTGGGCCGCGATGTCGGCCTGCCGCTGGTAGCCGAATATGCCAAGCGCTTTGGCGTCTATGACAATATGTTGCCTGTGCCCTCCATGTCTTTGGGCGCGGGTGAAACAACGGTCATGCGCATGGTGGGTGCCTATTCCATGCTTGCCAATGGCGGCAAAAGGATTCAGCCGACACTGATCGATCGCATTCAGGATCGTTTCGGCAAGACGATCTATCGTCATGACCAGCGTGAGTGTCAGGGTTGCGATCCGGGCAAATGGGCCAATCAGAATGAGCCGCGCCTGATCGACAATCGCGAGCAGGTCATTGATCCGCTGACCGCCTATCAGATCGTCTCGATGATGGAAGGCGTTGTGCAACGTGGCACGGCGCAGGTCGTGCGTCAGGTCGGCAAACATCTGGCCGGCAAGACCGGCACGACCAATGAGGCCAAGGATGTCTGGTTTGTCGGCTTCTCGGCCAATCTGACGGTCGGCGTCTATATGGGCTATGACCGCCCGCGCTCACTGGGCTCGTCGGCCACCGCTGGCCAATATGCGGCGCCAATCTTCCGCGACTTCATGATGACGGCGCTCAAGGACAAGCCCGATGTGCCGTTCCGCGTGCCAGCCGGCATCAAGCTGATCAGTGTTGATGCCAAGACCGGCATGCGCTCGTCAGGCGGCGGCACCATTATCGAAGCCTTCAAGCCCGGCACGGCACCACCGGATAATTTCGCGCAGGCGGGCGAGTCCATGGGCGAGCAAGCCATCGGCACGGGGACGGGCGGCCTTTACTGAACCGCCCAAGGTCTCTAGGTTCGCGCCAAGATTCTTAAAAACCTATCCGGCGGGCTCGCCCGCCTTACCAGAAAGTCATGACACCATGCGCGCCGAGGCCGAAGCACTCGTCGAACAGATCAAGCAGTCCGTGGGACTGCTGAGGAGGCATCTTTGACGTCGATGCCGCAACACGCCGCCTCGCGGAACTGAACGC